>CAZIKU010000059.1:0-16281 GCA_964539815.1 uncultured Klebsiella sp.
CGCTGACTGCACTGTTGTAGTGGAATGTGACACCCAAATCGCTGGCCGCCTTGGCGAAGCCGCGCATCAAGGCCGCAAACCCCCCCTCGGGGTACCAGATGCCGTCGTTGAATTCCAGCCACGATACCAGGCTAAAGACGCTGGCACACTTGGTGGGGTGCATGCCCAGGTATTTGGCCGGGTAACTCAATCCGTACACCAAGCGGTCGTCTTTGAAAAAGTTCCAGTAGTGGTCGTAGAGCGATTCCCACGGCCGGAAGCTCAGCGCATCCTTGATTTCGCGCGGGTTAAGGTAGCCCAAAATCGAGCGTACCGGTGTCCCCAAGTACGGCTTGTAGCCCATCTCGTTTTTGCGGATATGCTCGATATACCAGCGGTCAAACGCCTCTGGCAAATCGGCACGCCAGGCCCCAATCTGCGCCTTGAATTTGTCCAGATCAGAGTCGAGGTCGAGCATGCTGCCATCCCAAAACTTCAAGCGCGTGTTGGGACTGACCCGTAGCAACGTGACATAATCGTTTAATTTGAGACCACATTCCGCAAAGAGCTCGTGATACACGCGCGGCACTTGCAGAATTGTGGGGCCGGTGTCGAAATAATAACCATCTTTCTCGAACCCGCGTGTCCGGCCGCCAGGACGATCTTGCAACTCATAGACGTGCACGTCGTAGCCAGCCTTGGCCAACCGCATCGCCGATGCGAGTCCACCAGGTCCTGCACCTACAATGACCACTTTTTGCTTTGCCATGATGTATCTTCTCTCTCTGTTGCTACATGCTACGGCAGTAGGTACCGGTTCACCGAACCATCACGATTCCCTACGGCTATTTCCGTACCATTGGGGTTGACCCCAATCGCCGTGATGCCGTCTTCCTGGGTAATAGTTGCCAGTTTGGTGCCACGATCGTCATAGCAGGTAATCGTACCCGCAAAATCTGCCGTCACGATGAGGTTGTCTTTGGGCAGTGTTTTGGCGACCGCAAACCCACCTGCATCACTACTAGTGATACGGGTAACCGCACTGTTTGCCGTCATCGTGCGAATTTCAATCACATTGTCTGCAGTGAGTACGGCCACATGCACACCATCACTCATGAAGTTGATGTCGTAGAGTGCATCATCGCTGTGAATCATCAGCGTGCGTGCCGTCACATCCCACAACTCATAGCCTGGTTTGTCGCCGCCGCCGACGACGGCCAATATGTTGCGATCACGGGCGAATTCGGTGATGCGGATGTCTTTGAGCGTTGTTTGCAATGTAAACGACGTACCGACCGTATCACCACGCCAGATTTGGATGGTGTCCGATGAACCAACGGCCAGGAATTTGCCGTCGTATGATGCCGCAATTGACAGCGGCTTGCCGACCAGCCCCTGCAGCGTTTGTGGCGTCTGTGATTCAGGGGTGTATAGGCTGAGCGTATCTTCGGCGGTAATCATGGCAAACCGATTGGTCCCCAAAAATGCAATGTCTTGGGTGACACCCGAGTACCCCGTCAGAAAAAGACTTTCGTGACGGTCAATCTGATGCAAGCGCACGGTGCCGTTGTAGCCGGTGCTAGCAATCACGGTGCCGTCTAGTGAGTAGCGAATGCCGGTGGGTACCCCTTGTCCGACGCGGAATGTGCCGAGAATTTGCTCGTTTTCCATGTCCCAGATCAATAGACGCCCCTCTTGGTCGCTGGTGCTAATCAGGCGGTTGCCGGTCGGGTCAAGCGTGATGCCAAAGATACCCAGTTCGTGCTGCTGGTACGAGGCTTTTTGCGTGCCTGTGGCCGTATCCCATACGCACACGCGCCCATCAAGTCCTGCACTGTAGAGCGTTTTGCCGTCGCCACTCAGTTGCAGGCCACGAATGGTAATCCAGCTCTCATGCCCTTTGAGTGTACGAATCGTACTGCCTGTTTTGGCATCGATTTGCGTGATGATGCTGTTAGTAGCACCCACATACAACGATGCGCCATCTTTGCTCCATATCAGGCCAGTGGCCCAGTAGGGAGCCTTGTTGGGGTCGTTTTCGTTGGCTGGTGTCTGAAAGGTAAACCCATTCATCTCGCGACCAAGTGCAATATCCCACATGCGCACGGTGCCGTCGCGCGCCGCACTTGCGAGCAAGGTACTATCGGCCGACCAGGCGAGTCCACCCACCAAGTCGGTATGCCCAGTGAGCACGGCAATCGTCTGTTGCTGCGCAAGGTCCCAGATGCGTATCGACAAATCGGTGCTGCCACTTGCCAAATAGCGTCCATCGGGGCTAAACGAGACGGAGCGAATCCAGCCGTCGTGTCCACGCAATGTCATGACTTCGCTGTTGTTGGTGACATCCCAGATGTGTATGATATCGTCGTTGTTGGCACCACTCGCCAGCCAGCGACTATCTGGCGACCACGACATCGTCGTAATATTGCCCACATGCCCACGAAACGTTTCCGTTTCGCTGAACTGGACTGCTTCGTGAATGGAAATGCTATCGCCTGCGGCAATGGCAATGTTTTTACCGTCCGGCGACCACGCCGCTGGTCCAAAGACGGTACTGGTGATGACCTCGCCGACTTGCAGGTTGGCCACATTACTTGCGTCGATGACTCGATTGCTGGCGGCAACGGTCGGTACGCTCGTCGGAGTCGCTGCCACGATCGCCTTGCTGGTTGGGCTCGGCGCGGGCGTAGAAGTCGTGACAGCGAAATTAAAAGAACTTACGAAATTGTCTCCCAACACAGAGCGGAACGGGCTGCTTGGCACAATCAGCAACAGCACGATACACAACATGATGGCCAGCAGTGTCAGCGTGATGGCAACTGCCACCAAACACCCGAGTCGAATGTTGCTTTTGCCACTTTGAGCTACGACCGCTACCGCCGGGGCTTCCTGGTAGTTGCTGGGGAGCATGGCGCTGGTCACAGCCTGACTAGGCACGGGTGACGGCGTTTCGATGCTCACTACCGGTGTCGGTGTGACTGGTGCATCATTGAACGACGTGCTGCGATTGCCCAGTGTGGCAATCGTCTCCAACGAAATCTGCATTTCTGCCGCAGATTGATACCGGTTGGAGATTTTTTCTTGCAACCCACGCAGCAACACCTGCTCCAACATTTCGTGGAGTTGTGGATTGAGTGACCGTGGCGGCACCATTTTGGCACCACCAGCCAGGACTTCGGCGGTCAGCGGTGCAACGCCAGTGCTGGCGTAATATGCCAGTGCCGTCACCGCATAGACGTCGCTGGTGGCAGTTGTCACGCCACCGAGCATTAATTCAGGGGCGCGGTAAGGGGATGCCTGTGTCACAGCGCCACGCATTAGGACGAATGGCATCAGTTTCCACAGACCATCATCTGCCACCACAATGTCCGTGGGGATGGGAGTTCCCACATACAAGGCTGGTTGTGCGCGATTCAGCGTATCAACCAAGCCGAGGAGGCGGATGCTCTGGGTTGTGACTTCGGCCGGTGACAGAGCACCATTGCGCATGCGTACCGTCTGGCTCAAGTCGTGACCACCCGGTGCACTACAGACGGCCAAGTAGCCTGTGTCCGTGGTGGTATGCGAAATCAGCGGCAACAAAACGCCACTCGGGTCGCTGATTGTGCCAATCTGGTCGGCACGTTGCGCGAGTTGTTGTTGGACCGTAGTATCGCTGGTCGTCCATTCGGCGACATATACCAGCCCGCCACTGTGATCGTCGCGACAACAAAACACGGCAACGCCGGAATGCTCGTCGATCGCATAGATCACGCGATACCGACCTTGAATGATACGCTCGGGAAGCGACATCGTTGGACCTCATTGTGTGATACGTGTAGTGCCAGGGTGCACTCGTGGTACTACGAAAGAATGCCTTTGCTGACCGCTGTGTCGATGCGATCGACGACGCGCCGTGCACTACGAATCGATCCCTCGATCGATGCCATGAATTCTTGTTGGGTATAATCACCCGCCAAAAAGAAATTCGGTATGGGAGTAGCCTGGTCGGGACGATACTGTTCGACTCCAGGACGTGCCGAATAGACCGAATTGGGGATGCGAATGATATGCGACTTGAGCAACGTGGCGGTGCGTGCTTCGGGATGGAGCAGTGTGAATTCCTGCATGACCGTGGCCAGCACTTCTTCATCACTTTTGCGCATCAAATCTTCGGCAGGGGCAACGACGAGTTCGATAATCGAACCTTTGCCCTTGTGGTAATCGGGTGATACCCGCGTCAAATCCGCATAGACGCTAATATGCGTCCCCGAACTAAAAATCAAATTGTCAATGTCTGTTACCACCCGGTCAAAGTAGAGCTGTGTCGTGATGACTGGCTGTCCCTTGAGGTATTTGAGGTTGTCAAGCACGGCGTGTTTGCGCATGCCATCAGACATAACTTTGCGCAAACTATGCACGGGCATGGCCGATACCACCGCATCTGCGTGGATTTCTTCGCCGCTATCGAGGCGCACACCGCCTACTTTGTTTTGCGTGCTGTCATACAAAAAGTCGACGACACGACTATCAAAGCGGATGGTGACACCTTTTTGTTGCAACTGCGCGATGAGTGGCTCCCAAATGCGCTCGTACGGAGAACCCTTCACCAGTGCCATTTTGGGTGCTTTGGTCTCTTTGGCGAAGTGCAGTAGTGCCGTCAATACGAGTTTGGCCGACACCGTGTCGCATTTCTGGAAGTTGAGGGCAAGTGCCATGGCATCCATCACCTTGTCGATGGTGCTTTGCCCCATACCATTGGCCAAGTGCCATTCTTTGTAGGTGATATTGGCTTGGGCGTCGAGGTACTCCTGCGATCCAAAAATCGGCTTGAGCAGTCCACGTGCCATGCGCAACTTTTCACCAGTAGTCATCAAGCGACTCTTGGCGACACCGGCTAGCCCGTTGAGGGGGGCGGGGAGTCCCTGCACGAATTCAATGGAGGCATATTGACCGCCAGGGAGTGCAAAGACCATCTCGGCCGGCTTCCAGTCAAAGCTGTTTTCCAGCCCGACTTCCGCCAAAAAATTCAACAGGTTGTGGTATGCACCAAAGAATACATGCAACCCGCTTTCGACCCAGTCGCCGTCAGCATCACGCCATGCCGAAACTTTGCCCCCCGGGACGTCGCGCTTTTCGAGCAATGTGACTTGATGTCCGCGGTCGTTGAGCCATTTCGCAGTAGCGAACCCTGCAGGACCTGCGCCAGCGATGATAATGTGCATAAATATCCTTTGTGTACAGCCACAATTCCTATGTAGTGTTACGTTTTTTGTGAAAGTCAGGATGTTACAGGCGTGAAATGAGCACCTTGTCGATGCGCAATCCGTCCATGTCGACCACCTCGATCCGCCAGCCATCGGCTTCGACCACATCACCCGATTGGGGAATGCGCCCCAATAGCATCAGTGCATACCCGGCCACGGTATCGAAGCGTGCACTTTCACCGTCGCGTACCGCCAAATCGGTGCGCTCGACCACGTCGTCAATCGGGGTAATGCCGTCCACCAAGTACGAGCCATCCTCACGGCGCACGATATTCGGTGATGCTGCATCGTCGTACTCATCTGCAATGTCGCCGACGATTTCTTCCATGATGTCTTCGAGGGTGACAATCCCCTCCACTGTGCCCAGTTCACCGACCACAATGGCCAAATGTTGCTGATTTTTCTTGAATAAACCGAGCAACGTGGCAGCACGACTCTGCTCTGGGATAAACCATGGCGTGCGCATCGCTTGTGATACCGGTGCCACCAAATCGCCCGATCGCACCAGGCGCAAAATATCACGGGCGTGCACCACACCGACTACATGATCGAGATCTTTCTCGTAGACGGGGGCACGTGAATAGCCACTCTCGAGCATTTCGTCGACAACATCACCAATCGATGTACTGGCCTCGAGGGCATAGACATCAGTACGCGGGGTCATCACTTGGCGTACAGTACGCTCACCGAGACCGAATACTCCTTCGATGATTTCGCGTTCGTGATGCTCTACGGCACCGCTCTGCGTGCCTTCACGGACCAGCTGGCGAATATCATCTTCGGTGACGGCACTGTTGTTGGTATCACGCTGTCCCGACAATTTGAGGAGGAGTTCTGTCGAAAATGTCAGAATCCAGACCAGCGGGCGCGACAACTTGGCCATCAGCGTCATCGGGACTGCCATGCGTACGGCAATCCACTCTGCATGCTGTAGTGCCAATCGCTTGGGCACAAGTTCACCAAGTACCAACGATAAATAGGAAATAATCAGTACAACCAAGGCCAACGATACCGTCTCGGCATATGCACCCACATATGGAACTGCGAGTACGAGTGGTGTCAGTGTGGCGGCAATGCTCGCACCACCAAACACCCCGGTCAGCGTGCTAATCACGGTGATGCCGACCTGGACCGTTGATAACAAACGATTCGGGTCGTCTTGCAAGGCTAATGCCGCAGATGCTCCCTGGTTGCCGTCATCGGCTTTTTGTTGCAATCGCCCACGCCGCGCTGATACCATGGCCAGCTCAGTGCCCGCAAACACGCCGTTGGCAATGATGAGTGCAACAATCAGTGTCAGTTCTTCGCCCATTCACCCTTCCCAGTTCTCAAAACTATTGTCTACTATAGCATTTTCTGATGAGAATATGATAAATCTTTGCACAAAACGTCCTTGCATGGCAGCATCGCAGCCGTGCAACTTCGTCGTCGCAGCGTACCTTTCCCCCTACACACATCGGTATCATTCATAGGAGGTGCACGATGAAGAAAGAACCTGCAGTGTATATCATGGCCAATCGTAAAGGCAACGTGCTTTATGTCGGTGTGACGAGCAATATTCGACGACGTGTATGGCAACACAAAACTGATGTGTTTCATGGTTTTACACATTGGTACAACGTGAAATGTTTGGTCTACTACGAATTTCATGTCTCGATGATTGCTGCTATTCGCCGAGAAAAACAGCTCAAGCACGGTAATCGTGCCACGAAAGTCGCATTGATCGAACGCATGAATCCGACATGGCTCGATTTATATGAATCACTACTCACATAACGTCCTTGCATCGACGCTACGCGTCGGTGCAATCTCGTCGGCGCGGAGCGACCGCGTGGTACGTCCTTGCATCGACGCTACGCGTCGGTGCAATCTCGTCGTCGCGGAGCGACCACATAAAACGCAGGAGAAGAACTATGTGGGAATATCTGTGGCAGTGGCTTTTCCCTGATCAGTGTTTGGTCTGTGGCGCATTTGGGGCCACGCTGTGTCAGGCGTGTTGTGTCACGTGTATGCCATATACCGGCCCGCTGCCAGCGTGTGGTGCCGATGCTGTCACCATTGCGTATGCGTACACTGGTGCCATCCGGCATGCCATTTTGCGGCTCAAGTATGTGCAACAGCCACGTATCGCTGCGATACTTGGGCAGATGGTGGCAGCTGCCATTCCCCCAACGCTCTCTGATGCGGTCATCATCCCAGTCCCCGGTGCACCACAACGAGTGTCTGCCCGTGGCTACGATCAAGCCGTCTTGTTAGCGCGCCAGATAGCGTTATCCCGTCATGCCCCGATGCATACGGGACTAGTGCGTGTGCGCAACACCACAGCCCAAGCACGACTGACCAAACAGCAGCGCCAGCGCAATCTGCATCAGGCCTTTGCATGGCGTGCAGCTGTAGCACCCCCCACCGTCATTTTGGTCGATGACGTCTGTACCACGGGTGCTACGCTCCGCGAAGCCATCGCCGTGTTGCGCCGTGCAGGGACGCGGCATGTCCATGTGGCCGTCGTCGCTCGTGGCATACAAAATCCCCCTCACATGTGAAATACACACGTGAGGGGGAGCGTGGACGTTGATTATTCTTCGTTGTCGTCGCTGTCGTCGTTGCCGCTATCGAGTGTTTCGAGGCGCTCGTGTTCTTCTTCGTCTCCACCAAAGCCGTCACTCTCAGCCTCGGGCTCTTCGACATCGTCTTCACTGCTGTCGTTATCCTCGACATCATCTTCGATGTCTTCGAAGCCGACGCGGCGCTCGTTTTCATCGATCAACTTGCCTGGGAATGAGACTTCGTGGCGGTTTTCGGGATTGCGGTATGACTCGCGAATCACGATTTCGATTTGGTCGTTACGATCGCTGATGCGCAAGACGGCCGCAATGTATTGATTGCCCAAGCGCATAAAACGAATGATGCGTGCGGCCAAACGTGGCTCGATGCGGCCGATGACTACATCATTGGCATCGTAGACGTCGAGTACCGAGCTATTGTCTGTTTCGGCTTCGGGGTCCGTGGACGTGCGCAAATAGAGTTGCTCACCGGGCATCAGGCTGAGGGCTACGTTTGAATCGATATGCAGCGTCGTCAGCGTTGATTTGCCTGTTTCGATGGCATAGGTACGCATGTCGACGAATTCGCGCTTCTTGGGGCCGGCGCGGCGGGCACGCTCGATGTTGGCCAACATGCGGCGGGCAATCGCGTTGTACTCTTGCTTTTCGATGACGAGGCCGTATGCTTCAGCCGCGCTATCGAGGTCACCGGCTTCGAAATATGCTTTGCCAATGCGGTTGAGCACATCGACATTACCGACAGATACGTGCTCGTATACTTCGCGCTGAAAGGTCGGAGTTTCTGCTTCAGGATCGTCATGGATATTTAGTAACTGGTTGTTGATACGAATGGCTTCTTGCCACTTCCCATCTTTGGCGTATGCCAGGGCTTCGTAGTGGTCACCCTTGCCCCGTAGTGCCGTATCATTGTTGTTGCTCACATCAACTCCTTTTCGCCTCTGTTAGCCCGAGAGCGCACATCCACTCGTGGGATGATTGGTACAATAGGTCACAATCGCAAGTGCGATGCTATTGTTCATGCTGTGGGCGATGACGCCGGCCCATATCGAGCCGCTCTGATGGCGCAACCACGCCAGCATCACTCCCATAATCAGGGTCTGTGTCACCAGCACCAGCGCCCCCTGACTCGCCGCCGTGCTGTGTCCCAACGCAAAGAGCACTGCGCTCACGCATACTGCCCACCATACCCCGTACTGCCGTTGCAGTGCCCCCCACAAATACCCGCGGAAGAGAATCTCTTCGCCGAGTGGGGCCATGATGGCGGCCGCACACCAGAATATCAACTGCCCCGTATAATCACCGGCCACCAGCGGATAACTCGCGGCTTGATTTTGTTGGAGCCCAAAAAGCGCGAATACCAATCCTACCACGATGTTGCCGACCAGTATGAGTGGCACGCCAATCACACTCCACACCATGAGTTCATACCACTGTGGCACCATACCGAGGGCCTGTACCGTACGTGTGCGCCACCATGCAAAGAGTGCAAATACCACGTTTTGTACGGTGACGACCAGCGCAACCCCGGGTGCCCCCAGCATTTTCATGGTGACGCGCCCTGGCCAACTTCCCTGCTGGTACCACCCAATCCCCGTGGCAACACCGAACGTGATGACGACCATAATGGCGATAATCCACGCCACATCGCGCGCCAACCACCAGTTGACACTAGTCCACAGGCGTGACTTCACCACACACGGTTCCTTGTAAAGACCAGGGGCTTGTGGCCGTTATTTTGACCTGGGCAACTTTGCCACGCCAGTCCGCCGGACTACTGAAAAACACCAGCAAATTCCCTGGTGTACGCCCACGCCATTTGCCCTTGTTCTCGCCTTCGACGAGCACTTCGACTACCTGGTCATAGAGGCGCGCACTGCGCTCCGTGGCAATCTCTTCTTGCTGGCGTTCGAGTTCGATGCGCCGTGCCTGCTTGACTTCCTCGGGGACCGCCATGGCGGGATCGGTTTCCATGTCGCCGGCACGTGTGCCGGGGCGTGCCGAATAGGCGGCGATATGCACCTTGTCGAAGCGCACTTCGGCCAACAAATCCTTGGTGCCCTGGAATTCTTCGTCGCTTTCGCCGGGATGCCCCACAATGATGTCAGTGGTCAACGAAATATCCGGCATGGCAGTACGAATTTTGCCGATGAGGTCGACATAGCGCTGTACGGTGTAGCCACGACGCATGCGCTTGAGCATGGTGTCGTGACCCGCCTGTACCGGCAAATTAATCTCGCGTGGAATCTTGGGGAGTGATGCCATCGTGGCAATCAACTCATCCGTCATCCAGGCGGGATGTGATGTCAAAAAGCGCAAGCGCACCAGCCCAGGGACCTCGTGGACGGCACGCAGAAGTGTGGCCAACGTCGGCCGACCCGGCAAATCATGCCCCCATGAGTCAACAATCTGCCCGAGGAGAGTGATTTCTTTGGCGCCGCGTGCCACGATGCGTGTCACCTCGTCGACAATTTCTGCCAACGGCCGACTGCGCTCTTTGCCACGCCGCAACGGAATCACACAAAATGCACACGACATGTTGCAACCGTATTGGATGGGCACATGCACGGACACGGGTGGATTCTGCCAGTCGGCAACAGGCAACGCGGGCTCTTCTATTGAATAGACAGGATTAGGTGCGAGCGCCAACACTTCGTCCACCGCAGAGGGGGACACGAAGTGGTCAACAACCGGCAACTTCTCTTTGAAAATGGACTGGTTATTGGGCCCCACCATACATCCCCACAACACGATTTTGGTGTCGGGATTGGCTTTTTTGACCCGCTGTAGATCACCCAACTTGCCGATGATGCGCTCTTCGGCAGAGGCGCGCACACTACACGAATTGAGTACCACAAAGCTGGCCTGGCTGGGCTCGCTGGCTGGTGCATACCCCACACTCTGAAGCGCACTTTCGAGGCGCTCCGAGTCGGAAATATTCATTTGACAGCCAACCGTCCAGACATAATAACGCCGCTCGCGGGGGGTGTCGTCACGCGATGTGCTTGGCGCATCTGAGAGGAAGAGTGGGATGTCCTGCATGACAAATGATCCTCGTATGGTCAAACCCTAACAACGTATTATAGCACAATCACGCGGCGCATGCCTACCACACAGTAATCGGCAAATCGTTGCTGACACTTAATTCGGCAGCCTGACGCAGTGCCGCCAAACAGCGCATGACCGGGTGTTTTTCGGGGACTTGCATCTGCATCAAATACCCGTGGAGTTGGTACAACTCCCGCTGCAACGCCGTCGCTGACCCCACACTAATCCGTTCAACCGATTCGTCGTCACTTTCACCCTCGGCATCTTCATCCTCGTCATCGAAAAACAAATCGATGGGGGCTGGGAATTCCACCGGAATGTAGTAGAAGGGGTCGCCATCGGGGCGAATGAAATGCGGGAAGCGTGTCGGTATTTCTTCTTCGAGAACTTTGCCCAACAGCGGATCGATATCTTCGTTTTCGTCGAATTTTTTGTTCAATAACGGTGTGATATCGCGCCCTTGCTCAAGATACACGGCCACCTGACTCAGACGGTACAAATCACCATAGCGCTTGATGCCACCCTCCCAAATCACGGCACCAGGATTAGCCATGAAGTCATACTCGATGCCCTCTTGGCGTAGGTAATCCTGGAGTTGCGCCACAAGTTCGCGCTCTTCTTCGTACATGTCGCGATCGTCTTGTGGTGTGTAATTAAATATGGACCCGACCACGAGTGAAATATCGTAATCCTGCTCGTCTGCGGTATGCTGGTGATTGCCGTTGCTCACGCATTAACTCCTCATGTATGGCACTACCTCATAAGCATACACAATCAATGCATATCATGCAACTATGCCCGTTGATGAAACTTTTCCCCCCATGTATCCGTCAGGAGAACGTACATGCGTCAGCAGGGTGAAAGGGTTGCATCAATGCACAAACGAATTTTTTGGCTCATCGGCAGTGTCATCATCTGCGTGTCGTTGATGGGGGCACGGATTACCCACGGACAATTCGCCGCACCGGCGATTGTCGGTGGGAGTGTCGCCACCGCAAACGAATTCCCATGGCAGATATGGCTCCACCCCACCAACTACAACGGTGTCTACTGTGGTGCTTCACTGATTAGCAGCGACTGGGCTCTTACTGCCGCCCATTGTGTGCAAGGCTATAGCGCCGCTGGGCTGGTCGTCGATCTGGGTATGCACACCATTGGTGGTACCAATCCCTATCGCCAAACCAAGACGCTGAGCCAGATTATCGTGCACCCACAATATAATGCGAGCACCATGGATTACGACTACGCATTGTTGCGTCTGTCGAGTGCGGCTACGCTGAATAGCGCGGTCGCTCCTATTGCGCTCGCCACCACCAGTGATACTGCACTGTACGTCAATGGCGTGAATGCCATTGTCAGCGGCTGGGGGACCACGAGTTCGGGTGGATCCGTATCGTCGGTATTGCGCAAGGCAACGGTACCTATCGTCGACAACGCCACCTGCAACAGCAACTATGGTGGCGGCATCACTGCCCGCATGGTCTGTGCCGGCTTCCCACAAGGGGGTGTCGATTCATGTCAGGGCGATAGTGGCGGCCCGCTGTTTGTCAACACGGCAAGTGCCCCCAAACTCATCGGTGTGGTCAGCTGGGGTGATGGATGTGCCTTGGCCGGTAAACCGGGCATCTATTCCCATGTGGCCAATGCCTATGGCTGGATTACTACGTACGTATCACTGACGCCACAACCGACCCAAACCCCGGCACCGGCGACGGCAACCCGCACAGCCACGAGTGTGCCTGCCACGGCTACGAGTGTGGTTGCTACGGCCACGAGTGTGCCTGCCACGGCCACGAGTGTGCCTGAAACACAGACACCACTACCGATCACAGCCACGAGTGTGCCTGCCACGAACACGCCACTCGTTTCATTGACGCCATCAGCCACACGTGTGGTTAGTAGCACGCGTACCCCCAGCAACACGCGCACTGCGACGCGTACACAGACGCCATCACGCACACGCACTGCATCGCGGACCGCGACGCCACGTCCAGAATGGATGACCCGTGTCGGCAACGGTGACTTCGAGTCGGGTAGCCTAGTCTGGCTGGAAAGTTCGAGCCTCTATCCGTCACTCATCGTCAATGATGCCCGCATCAAAGCCCGCTCTGGTAGCTACTATGCATGGCTTGGTGGCAACAACAACGAAACGTCGCTGTTGCAGCAGAGCATAACTGTTCCTGCGGATGCACCCTACCTGCGCCTCTACTACATGCTTGTTTCTGGTGAAAAGTGTGGCATGCGCTATGACGTCGTACAAATCAATATCAACGGCACACCGGTTCCCAATGGCGATATCGAATTGTGTAACCGCAACACGGTGCGCGCATGGAAGGCCTTTACTGTTGATATGCGCAACTATGCCGGTCAAACCGTCACGTTCGATGTGCGTGTCAGCACCGATGAATCCATCGTGAGTAGCTTCTGGGTCGATGATGTCGGATTTGTGCGTACACCCAACGAAGTCTTGAATTACTACGGCAAGCGGGTCAACGCCAACCAATACGCCCCAAGTCGTGTAATCATCCGCTAAGTATCTGCAACCACTGTGACCACCACGATACGTGAGTATCGTGGTGGTTGCTGTTTTTGAGCCGAATATGACGAATCATCAGGCCACACAGGAGTGAGTGATTGTCATCATGCGTTTAATTGGACGCTATCAAATCTGCACAGTTCGGTGTATAGTGGTGGTAGTCACGCAATCGTGAGGTATATGGTGGTACGTCGCGTCGTTATTGCAGGTCTGTGTCTCTTGGCGCTTGTACTGGGTGGTGTCAGCCATACCCAGGCCGAGCCGTCACAGCCTGCCATCGTCGGCGGTGTCGACGCCACACCCAACGAATTCCCCTGGCAAGTCGCACTGACACGCTACAACGGCACGCATTGTGGTGGTAGCCTGATCGCCGTCAACTGGGTCGTCACTGCCGCCCATTGTGTGACTGGCAGTACGTCGGCGCTGCGCGTCGAGTTGGGTATTCACAACATATGGACATTGACGAGTAATCCATACCGCCAACAACTCCTCATCAAACGCATCATCATGCATCCGCAGTACGACACGGTGACGGGTGATTATGATATTGCCTTAATCGAAACAACCGCCAACGCCACACTCACTAGTTCCGTCAACATCATTGCCCTGGCCACGAGCACGGGGAATTCACTCTATGCGCCCAGCGACTTAAATGCGGTGGCAAGTTGGCCAATCGTCAGTGGCTGGGGGGCAACGAGCTTTAATGGGAGCTCGACTCAGTATCTCCGCAAAGTTGCAGTCCCCGTGGTATCGAATGCCACCTGCAACACGAATTATGGTGGTGGCATCACGGATCGCATGCTCTGTGCCGGTCACCCACAAGGCGGCATCGATTCGTGTCAGGGTGATAGCGGTGGACCATTGTTTGGCTACGACAATGGCACTCCGTTGCTGATTGGGGTTGTGAGTATGGGCGAAGGCTGTGCGTTGCCCAATTATCCTGGCATCTACGCCAATGTGGCCAACCTCTACCCGTGGGTGGCCAGCTATGTGCCACTCGGGGCAGTGCCGACACGGACTCCCACAATCTCGCTCACTCCATCAGATACACGCACGTTGACCAACTCGCGCACACCGACGAATTCACGCACACCAACCAATTCGCGCACGCCGTCGTTTACCATGACTGCCAGTAATACGCCGACAGCGAGCAAAACCTTTACTGCCAGCAAGACGTTCACGGCGAGCAAAACCTTCACGGCGAGTCGAACTGCGACGCATACCTATACCCCGTCGCTCACCCGTACTGCGACGGCGACCCGCACGCCGAGTAATACCCGTACCAACACGAGTACCCGTACCAACACGCGCACATTCACCGTGACGCACACGGCCACGCCCCTGCCTGAATGGATGCGGCGCGTCACCAACGGCAACTTCGAGGCCGGTAATACGGCTTGGTATGAGTCATCAATCAAATATCCGAATGTGATAACGCTGGAAACAACGGCCATTCCTGCCCGATCTGGGCAATATTTTGCATGGTTTGGTGGTGCCAACGACGATGTATCTGTGATTACACAGACCATTCAAGTGCGCAGTGATGCACGCTTTTTGCGACTCTACTATCTGGCCGCATCAAGTGAAGATGACTGCAAGACAATCTACGACACGGCGCGCATCTACGTCAACGATAACGTATTGCCAGGTGGTGATATTCCACTCTGCAAAGGCAAAAATGTCAGCACATGGCGCGCCGCTACGTTTAACATGACCAACTACATCGATCAGCGCATTACGCTGCGGATTGAAGTTTATACAGACAGTTCGTTTGCGAGTAGTTTTTTTGTTGACGATATCGGCTTTGTACGCTCTGCCACCGAACAGCTCAACTACTACGGCAAAGTGACCACTTTCGCCGTCACACCGATACCGATGCGCTAACGGGCGACTCGTGCCACCTGATAAAACGGCTCGAGCAGGGCAATCGCATCTGCGGGAATGCTGTGTTCGTCTTCGTAGCACCACCAGGCCGAAAGCACCATCTGCGCAAAATTCCAGAGTGCGATGCGTTGTGCAGATACTCCCAAAATCTCGCTCATAATCGCAATACGGCGGCGGGTCACACTAGCAATGTTGCCGTTTGCCTCCAAACGGTCGTACGGATTGCGCAAAAATGCACCACACTCATAGGCTGCGTCACCCATCACCCCTTGCGGATCAATTACCACCCAGTCATCGTGATGCTGCAGGATGTTGTAATGGTGGAAGTCACCGTGTAACGCGTAGTGTGGTGCATCATCACACAGCGTGGCATAGATATCAATGGCCCAATCAACATGTGCGGCATTGAACGGCGCACACGTATCACCAAGTGCCGGTCTGATGCGCTGCAACGCGTCTCCCCATGTACGAATTGTTGGCAAATTGAGTGGTGCTGTTTGTGGGCGAATGCTCGTCTGCATCAGTTGTGCCGCAATAGTGGTGGCGCGGTCATCATCGGTGGGGATGGCGTCGTAGAGGGTAGTGCCAGGGGTGATGTAGGGCAATAGCATGGCACCACGTGCGTGATCGACTGCGAGGAGTGGTACTGCGCCATGGCCGTTGTAATGCGTCAACATCTGTATTTCACCGGCAAATTCACGGTGGAGCGACGTTTTAATCACGACCGGCATCCCATCATGGATACGATGTGCACGGCAGACATAATTAAAACTGAGTGGGAATGGCTCGTCAATCACGAGTTGCCACGTACTGGCAAGTGTCGCGATATGCTGTGGCAGATTGTCACACCATAGACGCCCACGGTCGCCATGCATGCTCACCATGCGAGTCACAAACTCATGCGGGAGGGGTGGAATCATCGTGTTGTGCTACCACATAAATCAGTTTGGCCAAGCGGCGGTCGAGCGCATGGGTATGTTTGTCCACCACAATCATCAACGGACCATCAAACGGCGTGACTTCGCAG
>CAZIKU010000060.1:0-15736 GCA_964539815.1 uncultured Klebsiella sp.
ACATCACGGGCAGTTTGGCAAATGGTGGATTCGAGGCATCAACCGCTGGTGCAACAAATCCTGCCGGATGGACATTCACCAACGCACTGGTTAATCTGGGTGTGACTACGATTGCAGGGTGTCCGAGCCAAGATTACCCGGCCCGTACATATTCAGACTTATTATCATATTCCGATGGCGATTTCCCCGTCAACGATAATGTATCTGGCACCACCACATCCACACTACGCCAAGGAGCAGTGACAACAAGTATCAAAGCCACTGGAGTCAACGCATTTCGTATAGACACGATGCTGACTGTCGCCGCAGCCAACCGGTATGCCGTCACAAGTGGACCTGTATTGGTGAGTAATCAATTCAGCGCAACGAGTGGACAGCAGGTCACGTTTGAGTACTATGGTATCGCCCGGCGCGTGAATGGGATGGTCAAAGACCGTATCCTCATCCAGGCATATGCCATTAAAAGCGATTGTACGACGCGCGTTGATCTCCTCCCATTTGGGACTGTGGATAGTGTAGACACGAGTGGGAGTACACAACATTTCCGCTTGGCATCGGGGGTTTTGCCATCAGCAGGGCAGTATCGCGTAGTTATCGTCACGGGATTATTCGACCAAAACAACGATAAACAACTTGTTGGCTCGTTCGTCATTGATAATGCATCATTTGGGCAGGCGCAAACTATTACACTTGGCAGTTCTCCAGCATTCGGGTATCTTAAACAAATCGTAACCCTGGATGCGACGGCAAGTTCGGGGCTCCCTGTGGTATATCGCGTGGCTCCAGCCATCGTTTGTCGAATGCTCGACAACACACGTATTTTGTTGACAAGTGCAGGTGCATGTCATATTGTTGCATCGCAACCAGGCAATTCCACATATGTGGCAGTCACCGATTTTTACTCCAAACCGATTCAGGTAATTAACCAAACGATGACTCGAACGAGCACCAACACGCGTACCAACACGGCTACTTTTACCAATACACGTACGCCAACAAATACAAGTACTGCAACACGCACGAGAACATCGACCTCAACATTTACCAATACATCAACCAAAACACCGACACCGACTGCAACTGACACATCGACCAAAACACCGACACCAACTGCAACTGACACATCGACCAAAACACCGACTAATACACCAACACCAACACGCACTCTTGCACCGATTGTGCTCAAGCGCATGGCCATTGGTAATTTATTTGTACTGGGTATATTACAGAATCAAACATTGGTGACGTGGGGCAAAAACGACGTCACACAGGCTGATTTCACGCGGGTGATACCACCATTCCCCACGGATGTACTCTTCCGTGATGTCGCAGCCGCAAATTCGACAAGTTTTGCTGTTGATACGAACGGCAATGTCTATTCATGGGGTGCGAACACTGACGGATTAAATACCATCCCTGTGTCTGCACAAACTGGAGTGATTGCACTCGGTGCGGGTGGTCGTCATGCACTCGCAGTTAAAAGCGATGGCACTGTGGTGGGTTGGGGGAATAACGGGGAAGGTCAACTCAATATTCCCGGTGGTCTCACAAATGTCATTGCTGTCGACGGTGGTGAAGGGCATTCGATTGCACTCCGCAGCGATGGCACTATGGTTGCCTGGGGATATGGCGCACCACGCTTCCCTACCGACGAGTGTCGTACGGCGCATATTAATGGACTACCCAACACGGTTCCAAGTGCATTAGTGCAAGGCAAATTCATCGTGGCAGCCAGCGCCGGTAGAGATCATAATTTGGTGCTATTCAACGATGGGACTGTCGCCGCATGGGGATGCAACGACCAGAATCAAGTGCAAGTGCCCGCAGGTCTCACCAATGTGGTGAGCATCGCAGCAGGCTTCAAGAACTCACTCGTCGTCTTGGCAAATGGCAACGTGGTGACCTGGGGTGACAATACATATCGCGACTTTTCAAATGCGGGAATTCCTCTTCCTGGCGATATGGCACGCCAAGATATCACGATATTACGTGGTGCCCCAATTGATGCAGTCGTTGTTGATGCACAATCCCAGAATTCTATTATCGGGTTGCGCTCTGGCGGTATCATCGTCGGTGGCTCGATACAACAAGGCGTCAACGTGTCACGCACACCGACCAAGACGGCCACACCGACACCCTGATTTACGCATCGAACTTCGGCACCCACAACATGCACAACGCGACAACGGCACTGCTCACCCCCACCCACAAATAGATGGGTGTGTAGCTGCCGTTGTCGCTACGCAAAATCTCAACACCAAGTGGCATGAGTGCGCGTGCAACAGTCAGAATGAGCGCAATGACCCCACTGATTGCCCCATACGTGGCCACACCATAGCGATCGGCAAAGAGTGCCGCACGGGCAGGGGTAATTGCCCCAAAACTCAGACCAAACAGCACGACACACCCCCATATCCCCCATCCTGCAGGCAACACGACCAAGGCCACCAATGCCAGACTTTGCATGACACACAAGACGGTGGCGATGGTATAGCGTGAAATATATGCGCCGAGCGGGGTAAACAGTAGGCGACTCGGCAGTGCAAGCACACCGAATGCAGCCGCATACCAGGCCGCTTGCGCCGGCGCATACTGCTGATCAATCAGGAACGGGATAAATGTCTGTAGCACCACCACCAGCGCACATGTCGATGCGAGAAACCCGAGGGTGAGCACCCAAAATGCCCGGTCACGGAGCACTGCCCAGATGTGCCCTACAGGAATCGTCACAACCGGCGCCGATACCGTGTGCACATCGCCATCCACCTGCTGCCCTACATCACGCGGGTGTTTTCTCAGATAAATGGCATGCAATGGTGCAACAATGAGGAGCATGATCGCTGCAAAAACCTGTGTGGTCGTCTGCCAGCCATAGGTTCGAATCAACCATTCAGTCGTCGGCGTTGCAATAATCACCGCAAAACCTGCCACAAACGTGAGGATGGTCAATGCGGTACTGCGCCGACGTGCAAACCAGTTCGCTACCACCACAAACGCAGGCTCGTAGAGCAATCCTGCCATGGCAACACCCAACATCACCCAAACCACGACGTGTTGCCACGGCGTCGTCACATATCCCCACAGCACAAACCACAGCGCCGCCCAAAGCGCCGCAACAGTCATCAGCCAACGCGCCCCATGGCGGTCGAGCCAGATACCAACTGGCCAGGCCAACAGCCCTGCCACGAGTTGCGCTGCGGTCACTCCTGCAGTCACCATCGCCCGTGACCAACCAAAATACGTTTCAAGCGGCACCACAAAGACGCTGAATGCATAGATGAGCATCCCATACGACAATGTCTCGGTACATGCCAGCACCGCCAAAATCGACCAGCCGTAGTATCGTGGAGAGGATTTCATCAATCGGGCTCACACAGCACTGCAAGTGTCGCCTGTGCACAACGTTGCCACGTAAAGTGTGGGACGCGTTGCAGACCACGTGCCACATAATCAGCATGCACCGCATCATCACCATCAATTCGCGTCAGCGCATCTGCAATGGCAGTAACATTTGTGGCATCGACAAGGAGAGCCGCGTCACCGGCTACTTCGGGTAATGCCGATGTCGTAGATGTAATGACGGGCACACCACTCGCCATCGCTTCGAGTACCGGCATGCCAAATCCTTCGTAGAGCGACGGAAAGACGAATGCCCGTGCTGATGCCAACAACCCGGGCAACTGGTCATCGGGGACAAACCCTAAAAAATGCACGCGATCAGCCACCCCACATGCAACAGCATGCGCTTGCAACGGCTCGCTCAACCATCCTGCACGCCCTGCAATCACCAACTGCGTATCAGCATGGCACTGCGCCTGCGCAAATGCCGAAATCAGGCGCAACAGATTTTTGCGTGGTTGCAGTGTGCCCACATACAACAGGTACCGTGCCCAGGCCTGCGGCATCGCTGCCTGTGGCCGAAACATCGGTGACACGCCATGGGGAATTACACGAATATGGCTCGCCGGCACGCTACTAAATTGCTGCACATCACTCGCAGTCGCCTGAGAAATGGCAATCAGTGCGTCTGCAGCAACTGTCGCCCACCAAGTGGACATCCTGAGGTAGATATTTTGAAACATCGTATGTGCCTGCGGGAAGTGCAAAAAGCCCAAGTCATGCACCGTTGTGACCACACGCATCCCTGGCACCAGCCGTACATTCCAGGGCAGCACATGGGACGGTACAAACAACACATCTGGACGATCGCGCCAGAGTTGCCATGCCAAACGGATATGCGTCCACACGCGTGGGAACGGCATCACACACAGGCGCATTCGTGGCGCAAGGTGTGGTAATTCCGCAGGACGAGTACGACAATACAACAGGTACTCGTGTGGCCCAGGGTTGGCCGCGATTCCGGCTAATACTTCCCACGTATAGCGTTCAGTTCCGGTACGTTGATTTGTCGCAAGTCGACTAATATCGATAGCAATTTTCATGCATACCTCGTGTCATTCTGATGTCAGTATCGTAGCACACTCATGCGCAGAGTAGACGAGTGATGTATAATAGACGCATGCATTGTACGCATCACAAGGATTCCCAGACTATGCAACTCTACGACACGTTGCGCGGCCACAAGGCCACGCTTGAGATCCCCAAAGATCGTCCGTTGACCCTTTACGTGTGTGGTGTCACGCCGTATGACACGACCCATATTGGGCACGCCCATACCTTCCTGATTTTCGACGTCTTTATCCGGTATGTACGCTCACAAGGCGGCTCTGTCCTCTATTGTCAAAACGTCACTGATGTCGATGATCCACTCTTTGAACGTGCCAATCGCGACAACATCGCGTGGGACGCATTGGCCAAACGAGAAGTTGATCAGTTCATCAAAGATTGCCGTGCCATGAATTTCATTGCACCGGATTTCTTCCCCAAAGTCTCCGAAGAAATTTCAGGCATGATTCCCATCATCGAAGGTCTGCTCAAAAACGGCAAAGCCTATGTCAGCAACGGCAACGTCTTTTTCGATGTAAGCAGCGAGCCAAGCTACGGCGAAATGGCGCGCCTCGGCGGCTACGAGCAACTCCTCAACACGGCCAATGAGCGTGGCAATAATCCCAACGACCCCAACAAACACGATCCACTCGACTTCGTGTTGTGGCAGGTATCTCGCCCCGGCGAACCAACGTGGCCTAGCCCGTGGGGCCCAGGGCGCCCAGGCTGGCATATCGAGTGTACGACCATGTCCACGCGCTATCTCGGCGATCAAATCGACGTCCACGGCGGCGGTCGTGACTTGGTATTTCCGCATCACCCGTCCGAAATCGTGCAGACCGAGGGCTACACCAACAAACGTCCTTTTGCCACATTTTGGGTGCATGGTGGCTTGACTTGGCTCGACGGCAACAAAATGAGTAAATCACTGGGTAATTTGGTCTTTGTCCGTGATGCCGTATTACAACAAAGCCCAGACTCAATCCGCTGGTATTTGGCCTCATTCCCGTACCGCGAAGACTTCAACTACATCCGTGCTGACGCTGCCGCTGCCGAAAACGACATCGCTCGGCTCAAAGCAGCACTCGTGGCACGTTCCACCAATGGTGGTCCCACGTTGTCACTCGCAGCCGAACGTGCCGCCTTTTTTGCCGCCCTCGACGACGATTTGCAGATGCATGTGGCCATCCAGCAACTCAAAGTCATGATCGACAAGATTCTGGCACACCACGGCACACATTCAGTCGTATCCGCACAGGCAGATTTGCGTGCCTGCGCCCGCGTCATCGGGTTTGCGGCGGCTGAATAGGTGCTCATTACCAGGAGAAGCACCATGAAGTCACGTATTCGCCTCGGTGTATTGCTGTGTATTCTCATCACCGCCAGTATTCATCTCTATCTGGCGGTGACTGCTGATTTACCCATGTTTTACGCCAATGCACTTGGGTATATTGCCCTCGGCGCAGCGTATGCAAATATCGGTATTCCCATATCACGTGAGCGGGCTACGCTCTTGCTAAAAGTCTATACCATGCTTACCATCGGATTATGGCTCGTGTTCGGTGCCCATACGATGATTGCCTACAGCGCCAAAGTTGTAGAAGTGGTGCTGGTCGGTTTACTGTTGATTGAACAACGCATTGACTAAGGGGTTCGTGTTATGAGGTTTTCGAGTCGTCGGCTCATCACCATCGGCATCGGCGTGCTTTCGGTTGGTGTACTCATAGAAGTCATCGTCCTTGTCAGCATGCTCTGGGTCGTCCCGGATCTCTTTGATCGGATAAGTCGCATTGCTGCTGTCCCTGCGGCGGTCGCACCACCCGCCCAACAAACGCCTCCCACACTCGATACGGCGCGACCATTGACGATTACCGATGCCTTCGACACCCCAAGTGCACGCTGGGATCAGTCAGCCGTCTCTGTCAACAACAATGCGCTCCAGACCGAGTTGTTCATGAGTAATGCCGAAGTCTACACGCTCTGGAAGGGAATACCCGGGGACGACACTTTCGATAGCCGGGTCCAAAATTTCGTCCTGAGCGTGGATGTGACACAGACCGCAGGATCAGATGATGCGTTCTATGGCATTCGCTTCAGACAAAACACGACAGACTCCTATGTGATGGTGGCCATCAACGCCCGCGGCTATTACCGCATCTTCCGTACGACATTTGGCGAAATTAGCGATATCGTGCCGTGGACATTCAGCCGGAATCTCCGCCCTGGCATCAACGCAACAAACACACTATTGGTACATGCCGATAATACGCTCATACATGTCTTTATCAATGGCATCCATGTCGATGAAGTCGATGATTTATCCCCGGTACAAGGGCAACTCACCCTATCAACATTTACCACCAATGGCGATTATGTCAATGTGTCATACGATAACATCAGTGGCGACAGTGGTGGCAAAACATTCCGTGAGGACTTCACCGATGCATCCACATCGTCCTTTAGCCTCGGTGGCTCGTACACTGGGGATGGCGTCTATCACATCATCTCATCACCAAACGTCACCGTCTGGCAGAATCCATTGCCACGCGCTGCCACCACCGTACAGGATTTCCGGCTTGCTGTCGACGCCACAATCACCCTCGGTGATCCCGAACAACTCGCCTACGGGCTTATTTTTGGTGATACCGGCGACTTTGGGTATACCATGGTACTCATCAGTGGCAGTGGGGTGTTGTCGGTGGTACGCAAAGGCAGCGACGGATCATCGCAGGAATTCATCAACCCCATCATCCTCGACCAGGTCACTCCTGGACTCAATCAAAAAACACGCATCGAGCTTTCACTGCGCAACAACGAACTAAGCGTTGCAATCAACGGCGACGACTTAGGTGGACTCATGCTCGACAGCACGCCGTCAGGGAGTGTGGGGATGATTGTGCTGTGTGGTGACACCAATGGCCAGGTGGATTTCGATAACTTCACCCTCAGCGAGCTGCGCGCCGATGAGTGAGTTCCCAATTGTGTCAGTGCTCGAACGCGTAAAAGCGGCGGTCGTTGGTATGCCACAACCGCTGATCGATCAAATGCACAACGCTGGGGCATTCAAGGTGTTGATCGCGACCATTTTGAGCCTACGCACACGTGACGAAACAACTGCCCAAGTCACACCGCGCCTCTTTGCACAGGCAGATACCCCAGCACAAATGGGACAACTCGACGAAGCAACATTGGCGCAACTCATTTATCCTGTCGGGTTTTATCGCACCAAAGCACGCGACATCCTACGGATTTGTGCGATTTTGTGCGAGCGCTACGGCGGAGCAGTACCCCGTACGCGCGAGGAACTTATGGCGCTCCCCGGAGTTGGTCTCAAAACCGCCAATCTAGTCTTGGCAGTAGGGCATCACATTCCAGCGATTTGTGTGGACATCCATGTGCATCGTATCTGCAACCGCTGGGGATTTCTGGATACAGCGACGCCCGAAGCCAGTGAGGCTGCCTTGACGGCTCGTGTACCTGTGGCATACTGGATGCATATCAACGAACTCTTAGTGACACTCGGACAACAGATTTGCACACCAACGTCGCCACGGTGTACGCAGTGTCCCATCAACGATGTGTGCGCCAAACGTGGCGTTACACGGTATCGCTAATAGTGGGAGGATGGCAGTATGTACATTCGTTGGATTGTACGGCATCACAAAAACGCTGATACCGCAAATGTGTCGTTTTTCGATGCATATCTCGTCGAAAGCTTCCGCGATGATAGTGGGCAGCCACGACAACGCACCATCTGCTACCTGGGCAATATTCGCCAGATCGACGATGAATTCCCTGCCCTCGAACGCGAAATTTTCTTTTTGCGCGCCGAACGCATCATCGCCGGGGTTGCATCCTTTACTCCGGAAGAACGCCAGAGTGTGACCGCCATGCTCAGGCAAAAAATCCCCGAACTCAGTCCACTCGAAGTCGAAACCGCCTTCCGCAACAACTTCCGCTGGTTCCGCTATTGGCGCCAACAGCGCGGCATGCCCATCACACAGGCCGAACTCAACGACATGATCAACGACAACAGCACCGATTTCAGTGCCATGTAAATACCCCCCCATGCAGTGTGTATCACTGCATGGGGGGGTGCGTGTACTATCCCTGCCTAGATGCCAATACCTTCGAGGCGATCTTCGAGGTCGGCATATATTTGTTGCAAGCGTGCAATCACATCATCACTCGCCTGCCACATACCGCGCCCATTGGCTTCAAGGAGACGTTGCACAGCGGCTTTGGCAGCCTGTGGATTCGCGTTGGCAAAGCGCTGGCGCACATCGTCGTCCAACACGAACGTCTGGGCCATGCCGTCGTAGACCCAATCGTCGACCGTATCACCGACAGCCCCCCAACCAAATACGTTGGTGAAACGATTAGCCACTTCGGTGGCACCGGCATATCCCTGCGCGAGCAACGGTTCAAACCAGCGGGGATTGAGGATTTTGCTACGCACTTCCATGCTAATCATCTGCTTGGCTTTGGTGATGGTCGTACGCCCCGTGTAACTCTCGGCATAGCTCAACGACACATTAGTGCCCCGCTCGTAACTCGCCGCCAACTGCACTGCCCCACTATGGCCGTAGTAATGCTGCATGTCCGTCAAACCGAATTCCACGCTATCAATGGCCTGGAAGACGTGATCGACCGTCCCCAGCATCGAGCGATATGCGGCCTGAGCCGGCATACCCTGGCGCTTGCCACCATATGCGTAGCCACTGCGCTGGACATACACAGACGCCAGGTCTGAGCGTTGGTCCCACTGACTTTCATCGACGACCATATCCACACCACTGCCGTATTCACCAGGCGGCTGGGTAAAGAGTCGCGCCGTGGCCATATCAAAGCTCTGTCCTGCGTGTTGCATGGCAGCCACATGCGCCACAATGGGATTCAACGACTCAGGCTCGCCACTTTTGGCCGCCCGCACAATCAGGTCATCCATCAAATCGAGTTGCATCTGGAAGTTGTCGCGGAAAATGCTACTGATATCGAGCACCACGTCCACGCGCGCGCGTCCCAGTTTGTTGAGCGGAATCAAGTCGTAGCGGTATATTTTGCCCTGGCCATCACGCGCCGGCTCGGCACCAATCAACCCCAAAAAGACGGCCAGACTTTCTCCCTCAGACTTGATGGTATCGAGCGCCCACAGCGTCAATGCAATCGTCTGTGGCATCACACCGTGCTCAGCTTTGTGCGCTTGGATCAACTGTTCTGCCATCTGACGCCCACGCACCAGTGCGGCATCACTCGGCAGACGCCACGGATCGATGCCGTGAATGTTGCGCCCGCTCGGCAATCCAGCCGCACCGGCACGGATGGGGTCAGCGCCATGCCCCGGCAACACGTAGCCACCGGCCAGTGCATGCATCACCACATCGATTTCGTCGCCACTTTCTTCGAGACCGACGAGCATTTCACGCCCGTGCGCAATTAACTCAGCCAGAGGGGCAGGGGCCGGCTTGCCGAAGTAGTTTTTCCAGAAGCTGTCACTCGCTTCGCGACCAAGCACGACCTTTTCCACGAATGCGGCGCGCACCGCTGGCGCCGATGCCACATCAATGCCCGCCTCCAAAATCCACTGCATCAGCCCAGGTTGCCCCATGCGCGGAACATCGAGTGCCGCCTCAACAAGTGCCTGGGCGCGCTCTCGCGAGACACGACCACCCAGCACATGCAGACCATCAAGAATCAAGCGTTGCTCCAGGTCGTCGAGATAGCGAGTCACCCGCGCATGGTACGCCTTGTCACTTTCGTTGGCCTGCAATGGCAATTCGGGGATGCTGTGTGCCAACGTTGCTGCCGGTGTATTATTCGTAACTTCTTGACGCAGTTGTGCGAGCTGCTTGTACAAGCCGGCTCGGGCATACGGAGGAATCAAGTGACTGATAATGGTGGCACTACCACGCCGTTTGGCGATGTTCGCTTCTGCCGGATTATTGAGCGGGTAGAGGTACAATTGTGGGATGTCGCCCACCACAATGTCTGGCCAGCACTCGGCCGTCAAACCAAGTTGCAAGCCGGGGAGCCATTCCACCGTCCCGTGCATGCCCACGTGGATGATGGCATCTGCCTGCCACACATCAATCAAATAGCGATAGAATGCCACATATTGGTGGTGTGGCGCATAATCCCGGTCAAAGAGCATGCGCATCGGGTCACCTGGCACACCGAGTGGCGGCTGTACCCCCACAAAGACGTTGCCTAATTCGAAGCCATCGAGGCGAATGGCATCGCTGCCTTGGGGGGCAATTTGCCCAGGAGCAGGCCCCCACTTCGCATCAATGCGGCGCATCGTGGCATCCGCGACCACTTCGCGCAGTTGCGACACCGGCATGGCGACATGGTCTCCTTGACCACCTTCCATGGCAGCCAAGCGCTTGGCGAGATCACCCACAGACTCCGGTATTTTGTTGACCCGATAGCCATCTTGTTTCATACGTGACAGCAATGCATGCAGCGACGCCGGCACATTCAGCAAGGCGGCAGTACCGAGCCGACCAAGGCCCGGTGGGTAGTTGTAGAGCACCATGGCCACTTTGCGTTCGGTGACGGGTTTGCGCCGCAAACGCACCCAGCGCTCAGCGATAGTGGCCACACGTTCGATGCGATCGGCAATCGTGACAATTTCTTGATCGGCTAGCGCCCCGATGACCACAGGCGAGATACTGCCATCCATCTCGGGCAGGTCGTACATGATGACCGATTGCATGGGTGCTAGACCATTCTGACGCCAATCGGCTTCGGATTGCATCATCAACGGTTGTGCCACCATGTAGGGCACATCAATTGCACTCATGATTTCTGCGGATATATCACGATTCGCTCCTGGGCGGGTCGATCCTGCCGGACCACCGACCACCGAGAAACCCATAGTGCTGACGATGAAGTCGACACGCTCTTTGGCAATCCACTCACGCAGAATGACATGCGCTTCGATGCCGCTCACAAAAATGGGCAATACAGCGAGACCACGTGCTTCAAACGCGCGAATCAGATCATGTGGGTACGATTGTTGCTGCATCAAGTGCTTGCGGAAGACCAATAATGCGACCAACGGCTGGCCACGCCGATAGAGGCGCATTTTGGTGGCCCAGCGCAGGTAGTCATGATGGTCGACAAACATTTCCGCACTTTGTGGGTGAAAACAGCCCATCTGCGGAATCATGCGCACCGCCCCTACCGTCACGTTGATGCCAAGGCAGTCTTTCAATATCAGTTTGACCATATTGGCCAAATTGCTCGCATCCGGCTGGTTCCAGTAGATATTCACACTCAACCACGTCCGGAAATCCTTGAGTTTGGCAGGCATGAGTGGCAACAGTTTGACTGCCGCTTTGGTCAGTTTGGTGTATGCATAAAGGGTATCTTCGTCACGCCCTTTGGTGATGAGGCGCAAAATCGCCTGCATCGGCTTGGGCATGCTGCTTTCTTTGCTCGTATCGATGCGATAGTCACCGATTTTGGTCAGTGACATCACTTCCGGCATGCTTTCATATGCAAAGATGGCCTTGGCACGTGAACGTTTGAGCAATTCGCGCAACCAATCAGCGTCTTCGCGGTCATTGATGAGCGATATAAAGACGACATCCGCTTCGGCAACTGCCCGTGCAAGTGCGTCGTCACGT
The DNA here is from genome assembly GCA_964539815.1 of uncultured Klebsiella sp. Taxonomy (GTDB): domain Bacteria; phylum Chloroflexota; class Chloroflexia; order Chloroflexales; family Roseiflexaceae; genus UBA965. The sequence goes on from CAZIKU010000060.1 coordinate 12,078, forward strand.
TGGTGCACGTGTCCATCGTGGAAGCGATGGATGCGCACCGATACGCCATCACGTTGCAAGATTTCGGAGACTTCACGCCAGACATGAGCGTTGAAACGTTCCATCCCGTTGATCATGGTTAGTGTCGGCATGGTTTTACCTCGAATCCATCAAAAATCGTGCGGAATACATCCAAATAGTGCGCATCTGCGTAAACATTGGTACAGGCATATTGTAAAGGAGGTCCCTCCATGGCGCGCACCATTGTACTTCTTGGCGTGACATTGGCATTTTTCCTACCACTGGCATGGGCTGTACTCATGACGTGGATCAACTCAACACCAAGCAAACACTAACTCGGGCGAATCCGGCACCGCATCACCCGCGGTGCCGGATTTCGTTTTGTGCCAACGTCACTGCCGCCTCGGCAATATCTCCACCATTCGCTTGTGGCAAATAAATATACTCACCACCGAGCATCCGTGCCAGTGTACGTCCCTCACCACGACTCAAATAGTTGCGCTGCGTGTCAACGACCACCGACTTAATACCGGCATTGGCCACTGCCGCTGCCAACACGGCCGTCTCTTGCGCTACATCCACACCCTGCTGTACTGCCATATTACCACGACCATCAGTGAGAAAAATCGCCACGCACTGCATGATGCCCCGGGCCTGGGCCTGTTTGGCGACCTCGATAGTGGCCAACAACGCCGCCCCCAACGGTGTCGCCCCACCTGTGGGCAACAAATCCAACGAACGCCGCGCCAACTCGACACTCTGTGACGGCGGCAACAGCACATCACAACTCGTCCCACGGAACGACAACAGTGCCACACGATCACGGTGCACATACGCCTGTTGCAACAAATGCTGCACCGCACCTTTGGCCTGACGCATGCGATTGAGCGCCATGCTGCCACTGGCATCTACCACGAAACAGAACAACACCCCGGCTTTGCTCCGGTAGCGCTTGACTCGTACATCATCGGCACGCAATGCGACCAGACGTGTGCTGGCCGGCGTCTTGCGCAACGGCTGCCACGGCGCTGCCGCCCGCAACGTGGCCGACACATCAATACGGGCGCGCCGTGGGTCACCCGTCGTACTGCGGATATGGCGCCCACGCGTGCCAGATACTGCACCGCGTGATCCCGTTCGCCCCCGGCGAATAGTGCGGAACGGCAAATCGGCCAAATTCAATGGCAACTCGCTCGTCAACGCCGTGAGCACTTCGTCGTCAGGGATGTGCAACTCATCCTCGGGAGGTTGCGACGCATCACCGTCGTCTGTTTCCGCGTGTGGCGGGGGCGGTTCTGGCGCATCGCCATTCCCGTCATCCGAATCACTCGGGGGTGGTGCAGGCGGCTCTGGTGGCGGCGGCGCATCGGCAACCACTTCCCGTGTGGCACGCGGCAATATCACCAAGCGCGCCGCCACATCGAGGTCATCATGGCTGACACTCGTACGCAAATTGAGTGCCGCTGAGGCACACGCCGCAGCAACAGCGAACACATCAACCCGCTGCCCCTCGACGCCAGCCCGTACCGCCAAATCCACCAGCTGGGCATGTTGGGTATCCGTGATGGTGACATGTGGCACCATTTCGCGCGCTTCTGCCACCAATCCGGCTTCGAGCATCGTCATTTCGTGCCATTGCGCCAAATCCGCACCGTGGTGGCGCGTCAACACCTGGTAGCGGTCAGCGACCGACGATTCACGGGGCAACAGTACCATTAATCCGATCCGATCGAGTAAATGGCGCCGTGGCAACCCCTCGGCTGGATCGTAGGTACCGATCAAGCGGAACGCACACGGGATGCGCTGACTCATGCCCTCGCGCTCGAGGTGCACTGTATGCGTATCGAGCACACCGAGTAGCACATTGACCACTGCATCCGGCAACAGATTCAACGCATCGACATATACAATGCCCCGATGAGCCCGCCCCAAAATCCCAGGGCGCAGCATGCGCCGACCACTACGCATCGTCGCTTCGATATCGATGCCGCCGAGCAAGGCGTCTTCGTCACTCCCCAACGGGAGTTCGACAAACGGCGTCTGATCGCCAAAAAGCACGGTACTAGCACGTGCTAATGTACTTTTGCCTGAACCAACTGGCGCCCCAATGACAACACCACCGAGGCGCGCATCCACCGCCAACAGGCGTAATGCGTCGAGTGCGGCATCAACCCCAACCATGCCTGCAAATGGCACCGTGGCAGTCATACGTGACCACCTGTCGATTCTGGCTCGTCATCACTACTATAGCCCATGCCCGAACCAAATATGCCCATACCTGGGAATAACGCCAAGTACCAGTCCATGTCGGCTGGCGCATTGGTGCGAGGACACAACCACATCCCAGCAACGGCACACCCGACGACCAACATCCCCGCCATGACCCATGTACGATAGGCCACCAGCACAGCCAGCGTTAATTCATATTGCAACGCCGCAGCAATTCCCACTACGGACAACACAGTGATTACTACAGCACGCCGCATAGCAGTCCCCTTGTATGTTCATTTGCGTTGCAAAGCATTGACAAAGATAGCACAGTATTCGTGATTGTAATGCGGTTAATGTGCGTTCTGGTGCGATTATACCACGCGCATTTTTGACACTCTATGCAGGATGTAGCATGTTTTTATACATCCATTCCGCAATAGTTATACAAAATGTGGATATACAATATGATGTGGTGTTTTCGTTGCATATCCCACTCAAAACAGCAACGCCGCACACAATTTTCTAGTATAAAACTAATAGAACCTACACACACTCCCACACATCATCAGGGATAATGGTTCAGTACTGTACCAATAAGGCATATCAAGTACTAGAAAGTTTTGCGACCCATGCATCATATCCTGGCTATTTCGGGCAGCATCCGCGCCAAATCACTCAATCGCGCACTACTGGTGGCTGCGCAGCACCTTGCACCGGCGGATGTGACTATCACCATTGCACAAATCGACGATATTCCCCATTTCAACGACGATCACGACTCCGCCAACGAGGCAGACGTGCATCCAGCAGTCAACCGTTTGCGCCAGCAGATTCGCGGGACTGATTCACTACTCATTGCCACCCCCGAGTACAATCACAGCTTTCCCGGTGTGCTCAAAAACGCCCTTGACTGGGCTTCACGCCCCTACGGTAAATCGGCACTGCAAGGCAAAGCCGTCGCAGTGATAGGCGGTGGTGGTGGCTCGGGTGGCATCCGTGCCCAAGTGCATCTGCGCCAGACCCTCAGCGGCTGTGGCATGATGGTGATGCCCCGCCCCGAAATGGCGATTCGCTTCGGTGACACCTTCAAAGATGGCGAACTCGTCGATCACAATGCGCGCGAGCATTTGGCCAAAGTCATCGGAGCGCTCGTGGCGTGGCACCACAAAATCCAAGCATAAGCCACACATACTCGATGCCCCCCTACCACACGTAGGGGGGTCTTTGTGTACAATAGCGCTAGAGTCGCCTGCACACAAAGGACACATCGATGACTTCAGAATTGTGGCAGCCCCAAGGACGTTGGCATGCACATTGGATTCGTGGTCACGTCAAATATCCCCCCGTCGTCACCCTCTTTCACCTGACGCTCACACTCGACACCCCCGCCCATATCCCACTCAAGGTCAGTGGTGACGAACGATTTGAATTTTATGTCAATGGCAATT
>CAZIKU010000061.1:0-15043 GCA_964539815.1 uncultured Klebsiella sp.
CAAAATGGCAAGTTTTCTCATCAAACTTGCTATACTGCTCGTACCATTCTGCTTCGTGCTCAAGTAAAAACGAGCGACCTTGCATCCCGAGGTAGGCGGTGGTTTCGAGGTTGCTAAACCACCTCGTTGTTGTCGGAATATCATCTTTGTTGAGATGGCTCAAATAGATGCGCTCACCTGGTACAACAATTGGTCGAAACATGGTCATAAGTGCTCCTAGTCTTCACCTTCGAGGAGGCGAACATAACTTTCATAGCGTGCATGTGATATCTCGCCATTGACGAGGGCCTGACGAATGGCACAGTCTGGTTCATGGCGATGCGTGCAATCCGAAAAGCGACAGTCATCGAGATGCGCTTGGAATTCTTTAAAGCCATATGCAAGTGCTTCATCAGAAATTTTCCAAAGTCCAATCTCGCGAATACCTGGGGTATCTGCGACATATCCGTTGTTGCCAAGGGGAATGAGCTGGGCGACAGTGGTGGTATGGCGTCCTTTGTTGACCGCACCTGAAACGTCACCCACGGCGAGGGCGAGACTCGGATTGATGGCGTTCAGTAATGATGATTTGCCGACTCCTGATTTGCCGGTGACGACACTCACCTTGCCAGGTAACCACGACTGTAGTTCAGCAATGCCCTGGCCAGTACGAACGCTTGCTGCACATGTGACGTACCCGATGTCGCGATATGGTTTGAGTGCAGCGTCTGCCATCTCTGCACTCACCAAATCGGCTTTGCTGGCAATGATGCGAGCTTCAATGTCATTGTTCTCGCAGATGACCAGATAGCGATCCAGCATACGTGGATGGAATTCGGGTTGTGCCAATGCCACGACAATCAAAGCCACGTCCACATTGGCCACGATGATGTCTTCGCGGTGACGGCCAGGAATTGCAGCCACACGTGATAGGCGTGTCGTGCGTGGGATGACTTCTTCGACGGCGCCATATCCAGGACTGACGACTTCGACGCGCACCATGTCGCCGATGACGGCAATGTCGCTGTTGAGTGCGACTTTTTTGAGGCGTCCGCGCAAGCGACATTCGAGTACACCTTGTGATGTCTCCACCCAATAAAATCCACTTTGAGTGCGTAACACGCGACCTTCTACCATGTGATGTATGTCTTTCATTATGCAAAAAACCGCTACACAAGAGGTGCAGCGGCAACAAAACGACCGCAGGCACAGCCTGCGGTCGTCAAAAGTGCGTAAATACGCGTCTAACGCGGCAGGCGAATCAGGTTGACCGAACTATTAGCAGTTGTATTCATCATTCGGCTCCCTTCATCGCTCAGTAATAACTACATACAGCGTAGCACGACAGATCCTCTGCTGTCAAGTCCTACCAGAGTGGTTCGACAGCCAGATCGTAGTCGACATCCCAGCCCGTCGTGTCTGCATAGTTCACTTGGACCATTGCACCAGCCTGTGCACACCACGAATCACCCCACCAGCGGCCACCCCAGCTATTCCACGTGTTTGGTTCGCAGTCACCGACTCCACCTGCGAGCCAGGCTTGTCCATCGAAGTGGAGCACACCTGTTGATTCGTAGAGTTCGAGCGACAATTGCCCGCGGGCACTGACCAGACAGGCTGCTTCTCCATATACTCCAGCACTAATATACCCTCCCCATGATATGGGTGCAGATGAGGGTGGGGATAGTTGTTTGAAGTACCAACCACGTAATTCACCGTTGGCTTTCACTTCGCGCATACACCCATCGCTGTAAATCGGTACTTCGATTCCGACGCTAATATAGACACCACTAAATACGCTGGCAGCACCTCTATCTGCAGAGAGTTTGCTCATCAACGAACCGTATTGTGCTTGGAGCACTGCAGAACTTGGCGACAACATGCCAAACAGGAATGACGCAGATACTGTGTACCCCTTGAATTTCCCAGTACCCATAAATCCAAAGTAACCGATGCGTTGGCTGTTGTACTGCCCGATGCCGAATACCACACCGATGTTGGTAAAGTCAACCGACGCAATCGTCAACGCGTAGAGTTTGATGCCACCCTCAATACGTTGATTCGATGTCGCGGTACCAATCACGAGCTGTACATCAAATTCGACATTCTTCTCGAGAATAACCGTCTTGATGTGCGTACCAACAATGGTGATCTCGCCGTCACCAGTAATTTTGACGGTTACACGATCTATCGTCAACAGCGAATTCCCAGATGTATCACAACTCGAACTCGATGCGGTGTTTTTGACATCCACATAACTCCCGAATGCGATTTCTTGGAGATTGACATCGCTCCCAACAATCTGGAACTGCACAGCTCCTTGACCGTTTTTCATCGTCGTACAGGCATTTGCAAGTACCGATCCTTGCTTGAGTGCAGTGATGCCTTGTGTAGCGTCGTCGTACGATTCTGTTGCTGCATTGGACTTAAGTTTGGGTTCGAGGAAATTAAACACATTCTGGTAATCGTTCAGCGATGTGTATGTGGTACCTGTACGCGCATTGCCCCACGTATAATTCAGTGAGTTGGTGGTGTGGCCAGTCCACAGGTCTTCGAGCATGTCTACGGGGTCATCGTTGTCATTGGAATTGTCATAATCACCATAGCCAAACGTCTTCGACCACTTCTTGACGTCATCTTTGACTTCGCTGAATGGTTCATGTGCTTTGAACCCTGTGTTATCGTCGTTTGGACGATGTGTCGACAGTGCGCGTAAGGCAGCCTGACTCGCCGCATACCCGAAGAATATGCCGATGTCGGTGGTAAAGATAGCGCTTTGTAATCGACCGTTGACGACGACCGACACGTCAGATTTAAAGACTTCAGCGGCACCGGGTAAAATTGATTGACTCTTGAACATGCCAGCAAACACACCACCCGATTTATTGGCGATGAAGACGAGTGGGAATGGGATATCGAGTGCGGGGGATCCGAGATCCCACATCAACTGAACAAGGACAGGATTCCACAATGTGTCGCCTTCTTCAGTGCCATCTCCTGCACTCCCAATTGATCCATCCCCAGAAGGTGTATCGCCATTGTTGGTGCGTGTTTGTAATAATTCAAGTGGTGCCATCGTGGTTCCCGAAGGACTGACGCAGCTCGATGTGCACTTTTCGGGCTCACCGAAGTACTTGAGCGCATTGTTGCCATCGAGGATTTGGAATCCACAACCGAGCGGTTCGCTTGTAGCAGCGATACATGCAGCTAATGACTCTTCGGTTAACAAACCGTTTGCGTCGAGCAATTTACTCGGGAGTCCGCCTACTTTGGTGGTAAATCCCGCAGTAGAGGGTTTGCTCGAGGAATCCAGGAATACTGAGTTGTAGCGATTCAAAATGATGTCATTCAGCGTAAATGGCATACCACTGTTGTACGTTTCTACCGCCGATGCAAGTGTGATATTACCGAATTCACCATTGGGTAGCCATTCGCTGACTCCCGAAATGTTCGCTTGCGTATTGGTTGCGCTGCGTGCAGCCATAGGTTGCAGATTTCCGCTGATTTGCAATATCACTGGGGGAAGTGCAGCCCGTGCCGCAGTGAGGTTTGTCGAATTGAGCACAAGTCCACGTGCAAGCACATATTGTTTGGCGTAACGACTAATATTCGCGCCACTGGCATACCCATACGACAGTGCCTGCTGCGAAAAATTCCAGTATTTGTGGTTGATCGCCACTCCGCTGCTACTGCCGATGGTGCCTCCCACAGGACAACTACTGCTGTCAAACACATTTGCATCGAGTGGTAGATTGACATCACTGGGATATGGAAGATTGAGTTCGCTCTCCACATCACTCGGGTCAACAATTACATTATCGGCAAATATTGCGCTGAACTTCATGAGTGACTCATCGTACCCTGTCGTATTATTTTTGACAGAGGCGCCTAAGCCTTGCAGAATGAGATGTTCGCTGAATCCACCGTAACGCAAATATGTATCCATGCGCGCATCGAACACGCCAGTACCATAACACCCGTAGTTGACGCTGTTTTGCCCGTTGAAGTTAATCCCCGGATCGAGATCTGACTCGTCTGAATAGCCTAAGTCTATTTGCTGCCAGGCCGATTCGGCCGGTTTGGGGATGGTCGCATCGATGGTGCTCATGCCGACCGGTGTCGCAGGTGCCAAGTAGAGGGTCATATCGACTGTACTACTGACCGGTTGCATAGTAAAGCCAGGCCATTTGACAGAATCAGGGGTTGTCACTGATTCTGTTGCAATTCCCGCTCCATCAAGATTCAAGATGCCATCGTTTTCGAGAGTAATAATGCGCGTGGTGAACGCGGGTGCGTAACTGAAGTTAAACTCTGTAGGCAGATAATTCCCACGCACGAAGACTGCTCGACCTGACACGAGTCGTGCATAACTCGTATCGGAATCGCGGCTGATGTATTTCATGCGCACGGTTGGTGTAATTAGCTCACCACTGTAAATCACGCTGTTTGCGACTTTAAACGCGGCAGATAGCGCAGAAATCTGAACACCAGCAGGGTATGAAGTCACATAGCTAACGCCACTGCTCCGTGCAAGGTTGGCTGCGAGCCCTTTCATGTTGATGGTCGTATCGTCGCTGTCATAGACATAATTACGCCCACCAGCAGTAGAACTATATGTCCCCACAAATGCACTGTTATTGTCAGGAATATAATCTGTGAATTGACTAGAGCCATACATGTACGTTGTTCGACTCAATGCCTGTATTCGTTCAAACGTCATACCTGACACATCTGATTTGATGACCGTGATGCCACTCGCGCGGTAAAACCATGGGGCGTATTCATCGACGATGACTGCTCCTGGTCTGCCTGCGCCTGCAACTGCAGCGAACCCAGAATTACTGCGCAAATCTTCGATGAGACTATCGGTGTCGTAGTTACCTTGGAGGATATCTGAATGAAAGACAACCGTACTGGAGCGCAATTGTGAGTAGAGTGGATCGACGGTGTCTACTGCCATGCGGATATGAGATGGAAGTGTCACCGTTAGCGCTGTCGTGCTTGTCATCACACCGGCTGCATCGACCGTGTAGGCAAAATCACGTATTTTGACAATTAGTCCATCGGGATCAACTGGGTTAATAATGCTCGTTGGCGCCATCGGTGGAAATTTCGCCAAGAATCTCGTCGAAACAAATGTCCCTGGACCAGTAAGTTTCGCATTGTAGACGGCTACATTTACTGCAGCTGTACGTGTCCCAGCCATCAGTTTCCCGATGATATACAGACCACTGTTGGTTGTGGCTGGATTTGTAATTGCACACGAAGAAGAATTAATTGAGCGCACGACATACTGTGCCACAAAAGTGAAATCACGCTGTAGATTGAACGTATTTACGAGTTCGTCATTTTCATCAAAGAAATATGGCGGGATTTCTAATTTTTTGCTGTCAGTAATTGCAACGGTCTCCGCAGTAACGGGTAATCCCGTGATACGGCAACCTGCAGGGAGCTGCTGTGTGATAGTTGTAGTATTCACTGGTGTGCCGATGTTGACGAATGGCGTACCCGGCTTGGTGCCAGTCAGTGTGGCAGCAGTAAAGTAGCCGATGACCTCAAAACTCGTGCTACTATGTGCCACCGCCATGTACTCGTATGTGCGAGTCGGATCCATAATCGTGGTGTCTTCGACCACATACTGGCCACTTCGCAACGTCCAGTTCGTGATGGAACTTGCCTGTAACCAGGGGACATCACTTGCTAGCATATTTCCACTTGGTTTGAGGCGGCGAAAGAGTGCAACCATGGGCGGTTTTTCGCCTGTCAAGTAGTTACGGCTACTAATCATGGCACATGCTTTGCGCGGCGGTGAAACCGTATCACGACAACTTTCACTATTGGCACTCGCCCATGCCACGGTAAATGCACCGAGATTGGCCATATTTCGCGGTGTGTCGAGGAATTTTGTGCTTGAGGGAGTAATGTTCAGATTCAAGAAATTGTTGACGTTACGAACCCAACGACTATTGAGTGTGCTCGTCAAACTGGTCGTTGCGGTCAACGCAGTTGCAATGGCACCTACACGTAACGATTCGCCGGTATCGATCTGGAATTGAAAGGTGCTTGCGTTCCCGGCCACAGTGGTAGTGGTCACATTTGCAGGGTTGGTTACCGTTGGCCGTGCAATGACCACTGAACGGGAAAAGATGTCGGTCGAAGTTCCGAAGTCGATGGTGACGACGCGGGGACCGCCATTATCGTTGTTGCGTATCGACAATGTAAAGCGTGGTGGATTCAGGTCATTTGGACTATTCCCGCGCACACAAAGTGTTGCAGGCAGACTCATGTTGTTGTATGCATCGAGAAATTCGATTTTGTAGTATACCGGCGTATTGGGTAACGGCGTGATGTATTTGTCGACGATATCGACTCCACGCGGACTACCACGATTCGTATTTGGGCGTAAACGGCGAATGATGCGCCATTCACCACTTTGTGACAACCGGCGTGACAAGACGACTTGGCGTACATCACCAGGTACTGCAAGCCGTGACATCAATTTGTCGAAGCACGGCTTCTTTTGCGCAGGAGCCTCAATCGCTGGTTTGGCAGGAGGCAAGCGATCATATACTGACCCTTTCACTGGTTCACTGATTGCTGACCAGTTCCCTGCATTATCGCGCACCTGTACGCGATACCAATATGGTACATTGAGCGGAGGTGAGTCTGTAAAGACATACGTCGATGAAAGTACATTTGTCGCAGCTATATTTGAGGCAATCACCGTCCAGTTTGCTAGTCGCACACCGGTAGTAATTGCCCGTGTGATGAAAAATGTCGGGAGATTGCCTGTATTGGGGACCAGTCTATCGTAGTCAGTATGCGTCCAGCGAATGCGTACTTTGCCGGGAGCGCTCGTTGGTGGATTGGGATATACCGTGGTAGCGGTCAGATTTTCCACAGCTGATGGTGGGATGAGATCACGTTTGATGGCAGAAACACTGAGCGAACATGTACCTTCCGTGCCAGCAAGGTCAACTGCACACACACGGTACGACCACGAGCGATATGACGATGAAAACCCACTCGTATCATCGACAAAGTAATATGGATTATCGTAATAACTATTGTAGAGACCTACGGTCGTCGTAAACGTTGATGTTGCGAAGGGTTGTGACGCATTCATGCTCACGAGTGAACTATTTACTTTCGTCCAGAATACGCCTACGGGTAACTTTCTGTAGACGTTGTACCCAGCGACCATTCGATTAGGCGTCGTTGATGTGCCTTTATTCCATGTCAAGTAGACCTTCCCATCATTGCCAATTTCGTTCTGCATGATGGTGGTGTCATAGCGTTCTGGTACCACAACAGGTCGTGTGCTGTTTATCACACCAACCAACGAATTCCCGTCATATACACCAGCTTCACTTAATCTCGTGGGTGTGGGGATAGTTGTCGTTGCGCCATCAGGAGCAATCGTAACCGATCCCACAGTCGTTTCTGTGCCGACACAGTCAACGCCGGTCGTATTTACTTTTTTGATGGTATATCTCAGATTGCTCGTGAGGTTCGTCGTTAATGTTTCAGTGTATGCAAGGCCAAGTGCATTTGCGAGTTCGGGATACTTCTGTGCGGCGATTTGGGCTTTGACTTTGTCAGTCGTTGTTCCCGTTGAAATCGTGGCAAACTTCGTGTACAGTGCGGCTGAACTCAACGTGTCAGTGACCAAACCTGTGTTGTTCATCGCAATCGAAAGCCGATTCAGAAGACTCGGTCCAAGTAGATTTGCAAATGTGGTGGAACTTGCTGCGATTCCTGTGCACCCCACATTGGTATCTGTGATTCCAGGAATAACGCGTCGATAGATTTTGTAGACACCAACGCCACCTTTTTCACCTTGTGCCATGCTCCAATTGAGTACAATAGTGCGGCTTGAGGTGGTTTTGGACTGGCCGTATGTAACATAGTAGTCAGATTCAGCGACACGTGACGATGCTGTGTTCGCGATTGCGGGTGCAGACACAGATGGTGATGATACAAGGATTCGCGAGGTTGAGTTTGACTTGGCAGTTGTCCGTATTGGCTGTGGCACAATCGCCAAAATCATGCTAATCATCATACCGATGTGAAATACGCAAGTGCGCAACCGTGTTTTGTTGAACATTTGAGTTCCTAAATAGTAAAACATGTAATGCTAGCCTATCAAACTGTGCAAAATTAGTCAATATGTTGTGAATATATTCGGTAAAGCTATGCGAAATTAGTGCCATGAATCAAAACCAATCATGTACAATACGGGTATCGTACAGTAGGAGTTTGTCATGGACGTGGCCAGTCTTTTTACGGCATCGAGTTTGGTAACACTTTTTACGCTGACATTTCTCGAAATCGTGCTTGGTGTTGATAATGTCATTTTTATTGCGATCCTTGCAGGTAAACTCCCTGCGCATGAGCAGCAAAGCGCGCGGCAATTCGGTTTAGTACTTGCATTATTGACGCGCATTCTGTTGCTGTTTTCGCTGACATGGATAATGCAGCTGGTCAAACCACTTTTTACCGTGCTTGAGCATGAGATATCAGGTCGCGACCTCATCTTGTTGGGTGGTGGCCTCTTTTTGATTGCCAAAAGCACGATGGAAATGCATCATAGTTTAGAAGGTCATGACGAGAGTGGCAGCAGTGGGCGCAAGATGCCAAAGTTCTGGAATACGGTTATCCAAATTGGACTCCTGGACATTGTGTTCTCGCTTGATTCAGTCATCACTGCAGTTGGTCTTTCCAATGAACTCCCCATTATGATTGCTGCGATTGTCATTGCCATGGGGATTATGCTCGTCTTCTCGGGACCGTTGAGTCGATTTATCGAGCATCATCCGACACTCAAAATCCTCGCCCTGTCGTTTTTGTCGTTGATCGGTATGTCACTGGTGGCCGAAGGCCTGCATTTCCACATCGAAAAGGGCTATATCTACTTCGCCATGGGATTCTCGGTACTCGTCGAGCTCATCAATATGCGTATGCGTGCCAGTGCTCCTGTGCGACTACATAAAAGTATCGAGGAAGAGACACCGCATTCATAGAGGTAGATATGAATATGCACTATCGTCCGCTGGGGCGTACGGGCTTCATGGCATCACAACTTGCTGCTGGCGACCTCGCTGATCGTTCATTGTCACTCGACACTTGTGTAGCAACTCTGACACGTGCACTCGATGCGGGTATAAACGTGGTTGATACGGCACCCGGGTACGAAGATGGCTTCTCAGAGCAAATCGTGGGGGCGGCAGTCCGACCACGTCGAGATCAGGTCTATGTCATCGACAAAATTGATGATTTTACCCGCCCACTCACCGAACAACTTGGGGAATCGCTGCGGCGGCTAGAATTTTCATACATCGATGCATACTTGTTTCATGGACTTTCGAGTATGGATGAATACCGGCGCCTGACTGCGCCGAGTGGTTTATTTGCAGAGGCCAGACAACTCAAAGCTGATGGCAAAATTCGACACATGGGGATTTCTTCACACCATCCGGAAGTACTCCGCCATGCCATTCTTGATGGATGGTGTGATGTGGCGATGTTTGCAATTGGTGCATTTGTCGATGATCGCTATATCACCGACACATTGCCGCTCTGCCGTGCGCATGGAGTCGGTACTGTGTGTTTCAAAACATTTGGTGCAGGGAAACTCGTTGCCGATACGACGGGATATGGTGCCCCACTCACGCAACGGCCACGCGGCAAACGCTCGTCTGGTGGTGTTGATGGGCAACCATCGTCACAGGTACTCACTCCCACAGAATGTTTGCACTACACGTTAACGATTAATCCGGATGTTGCACTGTTGGGCATGAGTTTCCCGAATGAGCAAGATCACGTATTCAACGCCTATGCGCAGTTTCATCCCCTCGACACAGTGCACATGGACGATATCAAACGCCGTGCCGTGGTTGCACGTGCGGATAAAGGTCCATGTTGGTGGAATCCCGATCCAAATCTGTAGTAGCATTATGCGAGAATGTCACCTAAATGTGCATGATTGTGGCTGTTTGCAAACATTGCTGCAGTCTGACCATCGTCGGTGGTGAGGTGGATATTGGCGCCGTGTGCGATGAGTAATTCGCACATGGCACGATTGCTGTGTTGTGCCGCATTGTGCAATGCGCAAAATCCCCCTTGTTGCCGCAGATTCGCATCCGCACCCGCGTCGAGCAGCATCGATGTGATGGCAATGCTGTTCGCGGCAGTTGCCGAGTGAATTGGTGCTACCATGAACGCGTTTCGTGACGCACTATTAACATCTGCGCCGTGGGCGATGCAGCATTGAACTGCCTCTGTTGCTCCAAAGAAACACGCCAATCCGAGAGCTTGAAAACCATCCCCAGACCAGACGTGTATCCCATCTGGCTGATGGGTGATTTGCTGTGTGAGTTGTGCGACATCGTTAAGTGCGGCAGCGGTAAACATGTCGATGGTGTGGCAACGAGCGGCAATCTGTATTGCCAAATCACGATGCCCATAGTAGAGAGCATGGAGTGCGAGTGAGACTCCGTCTGCATCACACAACATCCGTCCATTGTTGTCCGTCACCGGTAATTGCGCAAGCGTTTGAGCATCATTCGCACGTGCGGCATCGACTTGTTGCATGTCTCCTCCAATTTGACTAGGGTTCACGGACAATCACTCGGAATGATGTTCCATTGTGGATACTTCACGTAAAGAGATACTCGCCCGCAGATTGGTAATACTGGCGTAACTGCTATCCAGGTGCCAATGTCGTACCAGCAACGGTGACCACGATAATGCGTAGGAATGGGAGTGTTAACCATGTCATCTACGTATCGTAACTTTTACAGTGACATCACCAGCATTGGCGAATTTCAGCGTTAAATCAAACGAATTTCCCGCAACCAGACTCCGTGTCAATCCGATCATCATGATGTGATATCCACTCGGTTGCAACATTTGTACGCTATTTTCTGCAATAGCAATTCCACCATCCACAGGCTTCATTTGCATGACGCCGTCGACATTTTCCACTAGGTGTAACTCGAGTGAAGTCGCGATGTCGCTACTGACTCCAACAAGCGTATCAGCAGTGCCACCATTGTTAATGATTAAATAACTTGCACTATTTTCGCCTGTGGATGCACTACGTGCCCATGGCTCAATAATGCCCATATTCCTTATGTAGGCAACAGGAGTGGCCAGTACATTGGGTGTGGGAATAATTGTATTGTCCTGTGTGTTCATTCCGTGGCTATTCATACCACAGCTCGTCATCAACGTCAGCGCAACTAGGATCATATGCCATTTCATTGTGATTGTCATTGGGTCATCCTTTATGTAGCTATTATTCGTTAATAAGTGCCTTGATATCACTGGCGGTATCGTCGACGTTACTGGCAAATGCAACCAAAAGTCGGCGCATGCCCTGTTTGTCGACGACGGTCATCGTTGCAGTGTGGTCCATGGCATATTCGAGTGCAGAATTAGGAAGTTCTCGACGCGTTGCACCTGCACCGTATGCTGCGTAAGTTGCTTGTAAGGCGGCGTTGTCGCCTGTGAGTGCGATGATACGGTCATCGAATCGTGAAACAAAGCGTTTTAATGCGTCGCTGGTGTCTCGTTCTGGATCCACCGTAATGAATACCATGCGTACACGATTACTTTCGTCACCGAGCCGATTGTAAATGAGTTGCATATCCGAGAGTGTGGCCGGACAAATATCAGGGCAATTGGTAAACCCGAAAAATATGAGTACCACATTCCCCTGTAAGTCGGAGAGTGTTTGTGGCTGACCATCCTGATTGACAAGCGCAAAGTCGTATGCTTTGTCTGGTGGGGTCAGCAGTGTGTTTTTGAACGTGTATGACGTGCATCCGGGCAACACACATATCAACACAATCAACCACCCGATTATGCGAATACGCATCTGTTTATCCTCTCTCGATGCATAGTCGAGGTACACATAGGCATCACACCTGAGCACACGATTGTCGGAGGTCGTGTGATGACGCAGCGTATCAGTGCAATCGACATAATATTGACGGTAACCTACGCCAATCATGTAACACTCGTGTGCTATTGTAGCGCACGAAGTGTGTTTGTACAAATAATCACGAAGTAGAGCGAGGGATGAATGCCACGGCGATGAGCATGGCAATTCCGCATGGGAGTGCGAGTGCCATAGCAAATGGGAGGCTGACTACATCGGCAGTCCAACCAATTAATGGTGTGCTGATGCTAAAACCCATTTCGCCGAGCGCCATGATGCCACCTGTCACTGCTGAACTCTTGGTTGGATGCAGTTTTACCCCAATCGACAACGCTGTCGGTTGCGTGCCAGCAATTGCTGCACCCATGATGATGAATGCAAGCAAGACAATATATTGATTGCTGACGAAGTAAAGCAACACTGCAGAAATACATATGGCGACAGCGCCACAAAACAGCACACTTTTTGCACCATATTTTTGGACCAATACGCCGTTTATCAGGCGAAAAATAGCTGTGGCACTTTGAAACGCTGCTAATGCTGCGCCGCTAATGAACGGACTTGCTCCGAGTGTATCGAGGTAGATGGGGGACCATGTTTGGCCAATGTTTTGTACAAACGTCACCATAATCATCATGAATCCGAGAATCATGAGCTCGCGGTAGTGTGTCAGAATCGCGAGCGATTGGAGAGGATGACTCGCTTCCTCGACGATGCCTGACCCTGGGAACGATGCGACAAAGACGCACAACCAGATGGGGAGGAGTGTATAGAAGGCCAACCACATGACATCAACGAATGTCCACTGCCAACTCAGTAGTGCTCCACCTAATAGGGCGCCGACAATGGATGCGATGTTCCACGATGCTTGAAAGATGTCGATTGCGCGTTTACGTCGTTCACGTTCCCAATCAATGACTACCGCAGTACAGGCGATAAGTAACGCGCCAAACCCTAATCCCCAGCCGAAGTTTACAGCAATTAACGTTGCTGGTGAAGGCAGCAATGCAAGTCCAGCATGTGAGATCAACATAATCGGTGTAGTGAGTAGGATTGTACGGCGTGCGCCAATATGGCTCACCAAACTGCCACCGAGCATCATCGAAACCATGCTCAATATCGCGCCAATGACCGAAATCGCACCGACAAATGTATATGACAGTTTGAGCTTTGCAATCAAATCAATCCAGGCAACACCGATGGTGCTAAACGAAAATGCTAGTTGCAGATATATCAATACGACGAGTACCAATGCAACATCGTGGCTCCGATGCATGTAGAGTGGTTTGGTGTTCATGTCCGACTTTCTCTTGTATCGTTGGTATTGTACCGAAAAGTACATACGAGTGATGCTTTACAATGGTCAAAATGCAAAGGAGGAGAATGATGCCAACATATTTGGACGTTTTGGCTGCATCGCAGCGCTTACAAGGGATCGCAAATCACACACCTGTATTACGTTCACGGCGCTTTAATGAACGAGTCGGTTGCGAAGTTTTCTTCAAGGCAGAACATTTGCAACGTACAGGGTCGTTTAAGTTTCGTGGTGCATACAATGCACTCGTGCAACTTTCTCCACTCGCCCAAAAGCGTGGGGTCATCGCATTTTCGTCGGGAAATCATGCGCAAGGAATTGCCCTGGCAGCGAAACTGCGTAATATTCCGGCGGTGATTTGTATGCCGACGGATGCTCCGCACGTAAAAGTCACTGCTACTGCAGCATATGGTGCAGAAATCGTGCAATATGATCGCCTGACACAAGACCGTGAATTGGTGGCACGAACATTGGCGGAGGCACGTGGCTTGACACTTATTCCGCCGTATGATCATCCTGACATCATGGCTGGACAAGGTACGGCCGCACTCGAACTATGTGCCGAAATACCAGATATCGATGCGCTCTTTGTGCCGGTTGGTGGCGGCGGACTCATCGCCGGAAGCGCACTTGCAGCACATGGCATTAATCCAGGGATTGATGTGTATGGTATCGAGCCGCTCAATGCGGCAGATACACATGCGTCGTTGCACCATGGTCAACGTGTCACAATTGCGCCACCCGATACAGTTGCTGATGGGTTGCGGATAACGACACCGGGTAAACTTACATTTCCTATCGTCCAACAACACGTCAAAGACATCATTACGGTTACGGAATCTGAAATACTCGCAGGAACGCAAGCAGTGCTGTTTGCACTTAAACAAGTCATCGAACCAAGTGCCGGAACAGGCCCAGGGGCATTGCTGGCTGGTAAATTGCCCCGTGGAATTCGCAAACTCGGTGTCATTTTGTGCGGTGGGAACATTGAGTCACACATGATTGCGCAGGTGCTGGCCAGCGAAAGTCTATGGTAGCTGGTGCGTTTGCCAGACGAGTCCATGTGAGTATGCAACCACACTAACTTGATCGGAAAAGGTTGCCCCAAGACACTGACCAAGTGATGTCTGGAGTGGAAATGACCATATCACTTGTGCCTGTTGCGGAGCATATGCGCGTATGCCTTGGGCATCACAAAAAATAGCCGTAGCGTCATCAGTCACCCCGAGTAGCACACTTTGTGGCGGTACGGGAGTGCTCGCATATTGCATGTCACCGTACAGCCACACAAATGTAGCGGTTGCACCATATCCGCTGTAGAGGTGCCACGCTACATTGTTGATTGTAACGCCGCTTATTTGCGGATAAAACATAGTGACATGCGCTGCATCCCAGTCGTATATCTGCGTCTCTCGAGGGACAAATCCATCCCGTTGTATTTGCGTGATTCGATGCCCATTTCGGCGATACAGATAACCGTCCGCTCCGCTGATGAGGCGTGGTCCTTCGAATTGGGCAGTTTGCGCACCAGCAAAAAGTGGTAGTCGGCCGCCATCTACGGGGTCAAATGCTTGATTAAAGAGCATGATGAGTTGGCCATCCGGTGAAAAAACAGGACTTATTTCGTGATATCCATCAATCGCAGTACTTGACCAGCGGTAGACGCCGTGTGCATCAAAAAATTCAATGTGATCAATGACCGTTACTGCGACATTTCCCTGTTGATCAATGACTGCGCCACTCGTTGCCGTGCTGCGTGATTGTGTGTGGGATGTCTTTTGAATCGTACCTGTGCTGTCCACATG
>CAZIKU010000062.1:0-14137 GCA_964539815.1 uncultured Klebsiella sp.
CGACAATCTGGATGTTCTTGTCTTTGATGAGCTGTAATACGCCCTTTGCATCCAAAGCCATGGATTTTCTCCTCATCTGTCTGAAACTAGTTGCATCCCAAGCCCGCTCGACACTGAGTAAGCATGTTGGAATTCAGTATAGAAGAATCACTCATGACTCGAAAGATACGGAATATCCGAATTATTTTGCGATTTTTTGTATACTTTGCACAAATAAACTACTGAAATGATTATGGTTGCGGGATAGATGTAGCCCAAATATCATCGACATAGATGACACCCTGACCGCCAACCCCATCCGGATTATCGTCGAGCACGATGGCTTCAAGCGTCAACGGCGGGCGCACGGTGCCATCACTCTGCCAAATGCGTGCCTCAGGCGCTGCATATGCAGGGATGTGTGCACAGCGTTCATGCCAATGTGATGCGCCAACTGGCCCCATGACCACCTGAATGACACCGCCGACGCGATCTTTGAGCCAGACTTTAAGGCGATGCGCACTATTATCGCCGTAGACCTGCATACAGAGTGTATTGCTCTGGCGCGGAATGGGTAACGGTCGGCGCCGCCGGAAGACGACATAGCGGTTTTTTTGGCGTGGGAATGCATAGGTGAGTGCCATACTCTGCGCACCATCTGCCACAATCGCAGTGTTTTGTACAAAATATCCATATGGCTCGTCACCGCGTATCCATACCCCTGCAAAATGTTCAAATGATGTCACAGGAATGCGCATACGCGGCTGTGGTGGTGGAATCAGCTGTTGCCATGCCTGCCACGCCGGTTTTTTGATTTGCAGGTCATCACTCCCTTGCCCCCAGGCAAGTAGTCCATACGGGTTGTGGGCTTCGTCTTTGAGCGTATACCAAAAGACCATCTCCGCCCCTGCCTGCCACAGGAGTGGTACGGCTTGGCGCAAGTAACGAGCTTGTTGGGTGGCATCGTTGATGCCCGTCGGGTCACGGTCGCTCGGTCCACTTGCCCAGCCGACTTCGGTGACCCAGACGGGGCGTACGCCGTAGCGGGCAAACAACGGTGCTAAATAATCGACGCTGGCGGTGATTCCTTCACTGTCGGGAGCATAAGGATTGACATACGGATGAATTGCCATGATATCAATATCGTTCCACAGTCCAGCTTGGGCAGCCTGTTGTAAAAAAGAGGAATCGTAGGGATTTGTCCCAGCGGCGACAATATGCACTTCGGGTGCGACGCGTGCAATGGCGGCGACGGTGCGATGGACGAGGGTCGCATAGGCCACGGGGTCGGGGTGTGGTCGCCAAAAAAACGCATTATCGGGTTCGTTGCCGATTTGCCAGTAGTGGATGATGCCACGGTAGCGTGCCACTGTGTGCGCCGCCCACTGCGCAAACAAATCAGGATCTGGCGCATAAAAACTAATCCCGTATGGGTCATCGTTTGGCTCCATAGTAGCCCACCCCGGTGCATGCCCGAGCACGCCGAGGATGTTGATGTGGTGGGCGGCGAGCTGACGGAAGGTACGGTCGTAGTAGTCCCAGTAGGCGGCATGCGGGGTGCGTTGCACGCGGTACCAATGGACGTCTTCGCGTACCCACGTGACACCACTATCTGCAATGAGTTGTACGCCCGTGTCAATACTTGTCGGTTCGCGTAGGCGGGTCGCAAGGTGCGTGTTGATGCCAAATTCACCGTGTGGTGGCGGAATCACGTGTGCTGGCGGTATATGGAGCAGTGGGGCGATGGGAATCATCCAGACGCACAGCACACAGACCGCGACGACCATGTGCCAATGCCGACTAGGGGGCGGCAACGGTGATGGTGGTCGCTTGACTACGTGCATGTATGGTCCCTGCTGCATCATGGGCAACGGCTGCTGGAATAAATACGTTGCCGGAATGGGTAATGCGCATACGGTACTGACAGCGCCAGACGCCCGCACGCGTGGTGTTGCCGTAGAGCATAATCCGGTTGTTGGGATCGACCATCACGGTGAATCCTTGTGGCGGAGTGATAAATTCGATTTGCCCGATTTGGATGAGTGGATCGGTGATGCGCAAATAGTTCATCCCGGCAAATGTGACAATGTCGAGTGTGCCATTGACATAATCGTTGACACTCAACTGACTTTCGCTGTTGAGTGGTGTGCCATCAAGCAGGGCATAATTACGGTCGATGATCATATCATTGCGGGTTGCGGGTGGTTCATCGGCATGACTAATTCCCACCAGGACGGGGGCATTTGTTGCGATGGTGATGTCATTTTGCAACTGGAGTGGAGGCCAGACAGGTCTGTTTTGCAGCAACGCATCAGGTTGGAGTTGGATATCCGTCTGTTGGCTCCCATCGAGTGCATCAAAGAGCTGGTCGCGGATTTCCCACATACGCGCATTACTGATGGCGTCGCCCCAACCGGCTACCCCACGGGTGCCTACCAGGTAGGTGATGACTGCTTGTTGGATTTCGCGGTTGACGGATACGGCGATGAACGACTGCAACAGCAGGGCATTCACACTATCCCGATTATGTAGCATGTGCGTCGCCGGGTCTTCGTCCCAGTAGCTTCCTCGTGGCGTGGTATGGCGTCGCTCTAACAACAGGGCCATCACTTCGGGGATGCGGTAGGCCTGATCAGATGGGAGGAGTGCGAGATAGGCAGCGAGCCCTTCGTTGCCCAAGCTGGATAGCTGATCACCGATAGCCGTGAATTCTGGGGGGAGGGCATCTCCGCTGAGTACCAATGCACGCATCATCAACACACGAATTGATGCAGGAATCTGGGTGTCGGCGAGTTGGGTGCGTAGCCATGGTAGGGCGTCCTGGTATGCGGTGCGTGTGACCCCTGCCCGAGCCAGGGCACTGACCACATCGGCGGTGATGAGCACATCGGCACTCGATGGTTCGCCCCATCCCCAGGCAGGTTGCTGGTTGCGCATGCGATCGAGAAGTGCGAGGAGTCGGATGCGTTCATCTTGTTCGCTAAAGAGGATGAGATGCGCGATTTGACTCGGGTTCTGTACATCGATGCGGTCGGCGCGTAATGCGTAGAGCACTTCGCGTTGCTGGCGCAAGACATCGACTTGTGGTGCCGGGGAATCGATGTTGATTTGTGTGCGTCCATCCAAGAAAAACCCATCGTTACGGGTATACACTACGGGTTCATCGACGACGGGATTCCATACGACATGTGCACCGCTCGCTGAACGAATCAGCAACTGCGGATCAGCGTGTGTGACTTTGATGCGCCAGCGGGCGGTGGCATTCCCTGTTTGATCACTTGTGATTGCAGGCGATGCAGGTGCATCCAGTACAAGTGCGTTGGTAATTGTGGCTGTCAGATACGAGAGCGTCCGTGGGAGTTGGTCATTGAGGGTAACGTCGACGACAACTTCGTCGCCGATGCGGGTATGCATCGGTGCATCGAGGCGCAGTGATTGCGCACGTTGCACTACAAAGTCGTGATGGTGTGCATGACTACAGAATGGTTGACTCACAATAGCATCGATACGCATTAGTTTGGATGTGCCATTATCGGGTATGGGTACCACTACATTCCCATCTGCATTTGCGTGTAATGCCGGTTGCCATGCCACCGTATTCCCCGTGCTCTGATCGATGAGGCGTAAGGCTAAATCGACATCGGGGCTTGTAGTCACAGTAATGGGAATGCTACCGTTGCGCACCACATCCGTTGTCACTGCAAACGTTGTACAATCGGTGGCCTGCACCGGTGCGCTCGTTGTGCCGAGTTGGGGGATGGCGAGCTGGACAAATGTACTCGTAATCGGCACAGTGGTGGTAATCACGCCTTGATTGGGAGTCGTCCAGTGCACATGTGTGCCACTGGCATCATGCTGTGCCAAGAGTAACGGTGTGGGTGAGGGGTCCCCGACCCACAGCAGGAGAGGGGATACTGGGATGATGGGATCCTGGGCAATGAGAATGCGTTCGCTTGTGCCACCGACACGGAGTGGCATGCGTTGTGTGACGTTCCCATCGCTGGCTTCGACTTGCCATAATCCGCGTGGAATGGCCAGCTGCACAGTTGCCTTGCCTGTGTTATCGGTACGAATACTGGCGCGTGTCGCAGTATATCCGGTTTGATTGCGTACCACGAGTTGTACGCGTTGACTGAGGTTGCGTTGCTCGGGGTCGATGATTTGAATGGTGAGCTGACTGTAGCTCCCCGGGCGTACCCACTGTACGGGTGTAGAAATCGCAATCGTGCGCGTAATCAGCGCATCCACGTTGCTGACACTACTTTCGCCTTGATGAATTGCCACGATAGTCAGTGGTGCACTGTTGTCGGTGTTGATGCGAAATGCGCCATCAATGGCAGTAGTAGTCGTGCCAACGGACATACCACTCATCCAGTAGATGGTGGCGTTGTATACCGTGTGCGCTGCGGCATCGCTGAGACGTCCGATGATGGTGCCGTTGTCGCGATTCCACTGCAGGCGCAGGCGTTCACCGCGTGGTGCATGCACAATGAGCGGTGTTTCAGCGGTGATTGTAGGCGTGCGAATACAGAGATGATATGTGCCGTACGCAATTTGATTGGGGATATCGAGTTTTCCACTACTCAGCGTCTGTCCCGGCGCATAGATGATGTTTTGGCTGGCGAGTAGCACACCATCGCTGCGACAGAGGGATACGGGAATCACCTGGGTAAATTGTTGCCCGCTGTTGCGTGCCACCACAAACGACATGCGACTGCCTGGTGTGACTGTTCGTTGGTCGCTGAGAAGTGTGACCTGTTGTTGATCAACGACTGTCTCGGGCACGACGATGCGTGCCACATCGCTCGGGGATGTATTGTCGAGTACGATGAAGGTGCCACCACGCGGGTAGCGCTGGCTCAGCCATATGCCTTGTTCATCGCGTAGCCCCTGTTCGACCATTTGCCCATTCGTAAAGAGTTCGACGGTCGACGTCAAGACACCGCGTTCTTGACTGCCAATTGCGATAGCACCACCAATTTGTGCGATTTGGATGTGTGGCGGCAGCAGACGTACCAAGCGTACATCACGATGACCGTGTTCGTCGCTCGCAATCAGTAGCACGAGTTTGCTCTGGATGCGCGTAACCAAATCCGTTGGAAGTGTGACGACTGTTTTGGGCGCTGGTTGGGGAATGATTGCTTCATGAAGCACGGGTAATTCGTAGCGCTCAGGGACGATTTGGGCCAACGTATCCGCATCCATGCCCAGAATGTGGACGAGTGCGGATGGAGCGAGGTCATAGACACGAATGATGAGGTTCTGGATGTTGCTACTCGTCACTATGAGTGGGGCATTTTGCGTGGCATCGATAATATCTTGGTTGGTCAGTGGTAGGGCCACATGATTGGTCTGATGGTCGAGCATCACGAGGCTGGTCAGTACCGTGCCAAGGGTAATCCCCGTGCTGCTTTGTAACAGCGCATCAATGCGAATCTCGGGATTAACTCCAGGCAACCACTTGGCTTGGATACGGATATCGCGCCCACTGCTCGTAATCGTGGCAGGCGTGATGGGTGCAGGGATGAGTGTGATAGTATCGGTGAGTGTCTGTGGATTCAGTGTTGCATTGAAAATAAAGCGAACATCTTGATTGGGTGAGATAATCTGTCCTTCACCGGGGCTACGGGCCACAAGGCGCAAGGCGGGGGCGGTGCGAAACGTCAGTTGCTGGTAGGCGACCTGCGTGTTCCCACCACCGATATGCAGGCGATATTCGGTATCGCGTTGCCATGTGGGCTGTGGCACAATCGTGATTTGTGTGGTCTCGTTGTCCGCATTACTGATATCGGTGCGAATGCTCGTAGCCGGCCACAGCATAATCGAATCGCGCAATGCTTGCTCATCGATATCACCGGTGGCCGTAAAGACGATCGGCGCAGTCAGGGCGACCTGTTGGGCACCCGTCGCTGGTGCCACAAGCGTGAGTTGTGGTACCAACGTCTGGAATTGCCAAGTATAGGGCTGGGACAATGATCTCCCCACCATATCGCGCACATCGGTGTTGACTTGGATGGTGTATGGTGTATTTACCGTCATGACCACAGGACGGACGATGGCCGTGTATTGGTCTACCCACGTGAGTGTCCCATCGAAGGGTGGCGTGGCGGTGAGCAACGTATTGGGTGTCGGACGATTCAACACTGATTGTGGTACCATCGCTTGCGAGAAGCGCACCACGATGATGTCGGTGGTGGCGACTGCGCTACTCCCGGCGCTGGGAATGACCGCCGTGATCGACAAGCCAGGTTCAGTTTGGAACTGCCAGTGCCAGTCTGCGGCGTGTGTTGTTGCAGTTGCAGGAAGCGCAATTGTATAGCGTGTATCGGGTTGCCAAGGAGTGGTTGGTATGATGGCCACCTGTGTTTGTGTGGCATTCCACTCGAGTGCATAGGCATGTGCTGGTTGCACCACGAGTTGTGCTGCAATCTGTTGTGGGTCAACGGCGCGACTAAATGCGACAGTAATTGCAGATGCCACCTGGACGTTGTTGGCCGGTGTCAATACCGAAAGTTGTATGTCGCTGGCTTCTGTAGCAGGGTATTGTGTCGTGGCATACCACACAACTGTCGCAAGTGGTATACACACAATGCCGATAAGCAATGCTACCCACACTCGATAGAGTCGCTGTAAAATGCGCATAAGCACATATTGTATGCGTGGGGGTGTTTTATTCATACATGCTGTGGTCGATTATAGCATGGAGCCTTTGAAATGACGATACCGCTCACACCAGAACTCTTGCTTCATGCCTATTGTACAGGGCATTTCCCGATGGCGAGTGCAACAGGGATTGCCTGGTACAATCCTAATCCACGTGGCATCATTCCCATCGATGACCGCTTCCATGTGCCGTCACGCCTCGGCCGCACATACCGTTCTGGACGCTATACGGTGACCACCGACCGGGCATTTACGGCGGTGATGCACGCGTGTGCATTACCACGGGCAACACAGGGCGATGACACCTGGATTTCCCCGGAATTTATCCACGTGTATACGCAACTGCATCATATGGGGTATGCCCATAGTGTCGAAACATGGCAAGACGGACAACTCGTGGGTGGCCTGTACGGTGTGGCTGTGGGTGGACTGTTTGCGGGTGAAAGCATGTTTAGTGTGGCACGCGATGCCAGCAAAGTCGCCCTGATTGCGTTAGTCGACCGGTTACGCCGCGGTGGTTTTGTCATCCTTGATACACAGTGGGTGACTGACCATCTCGCCCAATTTGGCGCATTTTGGATGCCACGCGCACAATATCAACGCATCCTGACGCAGGCAATTCAACACCCTGCACGCTGGGAATGCTAGTTGGGACGTGCAGCAACCTCGAGTGTAATGATGCGCTCTTGTCCTTGCCGGCGCACCGTCACGTCGATGCGCCCCCCCACGGTGACCCCCGCCAAGACGCGTTCGAGGTCGGTGACCGCATTGATGGGAGTGTCGTCAATAGCCACAATCACATCCGCACCACGGATACCGGCATTGGCCGCAGGCCCACCATCGAGTACGGCGCTCACATACACGCCATCGTTAGCACGAGGATCGTTGTCTTGCATTTGGATGCCAATCCAGGGATGCTGATAATACCCTTGGGCAATCAGTACAGGGACAATCCGTTGCAAGCGGTGCGCGGGAATCGCGTAGCCAATACCCTCGAAGTTGCCACTTGTGCTTTGAATGGCCGTGGTAATGCCAATCACGGCACCACTGCTGTCGATGAGTACGCCACCCGAACTCCCCGGATTAATGGCTGCATCCACCTGAATGATGTCGGGAATGCGATAGACGCCATCGTTGTCGAGGGTGCGACCCACCGCACTGACTACACCAATGCTCATTGAATCCCGCAATCCGAGTGGATTCCCAATGGCCATCACCCACATCCCTGTGAGTGGCGGTCGTTGACTCAGTGTGAGTGGGGCGATGGCAACGGGCTCGGCGAGGGCGAGTACAGCGATATCGCTGGCGGTGTCGCGCCCAATGACTGTGGCCGTATAGGCGCGACTTGCGCCAAAGCGTACCAGATATTCGTTTTGATCACTGACTACATGCGCATTGGTGACGATGTGCCCCTGGTCGTCATACAAAAACCCACTCCCTTGTGAGAGGAGCATGGCGCGACCAGATACTGCCCCATCGACGCTTGGATGCGTGAATTCTACGTCAATGCTCGCCACTGCGGGTGCAGTTTGGGCAAAGAGCTGTATGGTCTGCGCCTCTATGGACGCCAACGGGACTACGGCGGTGGTATCAAGCAATGGCACTGCTGCCCGTGTTGGGAATGGTGTTTGTGGCATCCGTGCAGGAATGACCGTCGCTGGGGGCGGTGTCGTCGTCGGCATCGGATATTGTAGCTGATAATCGAGGCGTGTCTGGATGGGTTGGCAGGCGCTCAACAGCGCAACACCGATGGCAAGCATCCAGTACCGTATATTTATGACCATAGTGTGGCAAGTGCTTCTGTGATATGTGGATACTGAAACGTAAATCCGGCGCTGGCAAGACGGGATGAGGTGACGTATTGACCACCAATCAGCAGCGCATCCGCCATTTCTCCAAAGAGAAGTTGCAGGGCAAACTGTGGTACAGGGAGCCAGTTGGGGCGTGCTAGGCGATGGGCGATTGCAGATCCGAGTGCCGCATTACTGACGGGATGTGGTGCACATCCGTTGTAGGCGCCCTGGGCACTTGGGGTGTCGATGAGCCATAACAACAAGCGTACCATGTCGTCGCGGTGAATCCATGATACCCCTTGTGTGCCTGGGAGTACAGGGCCACCCGCAAAGAGCCGGAACGGCAGCGCCATCAAGGGTAACGCACCTTGTTTGTCATCGAGGACGACGCCAGTACGCACCACTGCCGTACGCATGCCTAGTGTGGTGGCTGTGTGGGCTGCGGCTTCCCAGTCGACACACAGGCGAGCCAAAAAGTCACGGCCGGCTGGTGTCGTTTCATCGGCGGCATGGGCACCGATGCCATAGTAGCCAGCCCCCGATGATGAAATAAACGTCTGTGGTGGTTGCGGCATACTGGCGATGGCCGCTAAAAGGTGCTGGGTGGCATTGACCCGACTCGTGATCAACTGTTGTTTGTAGGCTTCACTCCAGCGTTTGCCCGCAATCGAGGCACCCACCAGATTGACTACCGTGTCGCAGCCACTGAGTGCCCGGCGCAGTGAATCGCTATTCTGCGGATCCCAGCGTTCCCAGGTGATGCGCGGGATGGTTTGTTCTTCAACCCGCATTTTATATTCGTACATCATTTGCACAGACGACATCGGTAATTCGGTCTCGTGGTGGCGTTCGGGGGTACGACTAAAGGCGACGACTTCGTCGCCCCGCGCAAACAACGCATGTACCAAGGCACGACCGATGAGTCCACTTGCCCCTGTCACCGCAATTCGTTGCATGGTATCACCTTATGTGGTGCGGATGGTATGTGAGGTGAGGAGTCCGGGCCATACCGAGCAGAAAAATGCTCCAGCGCTTGCTCCTGCAAGTGCGCCGTTGATGAGCAGCACGGTGTACGAGGCTTGTGGCCACCAATGAATTTCTAGCCACCACAGACCAAATGGCACCAGTGCGGTCGCCATGCGCAGTGTCCAATGCCAGCCAAACCAAGTAGGCAGACTGGTGGTGCGGCGCACCGCAATCCAACTAATCCACAGACCAATGGTGGCCCCCCAACAGCGCGCACACACAGCCATGGGTGCACCAGCAATCAGGTAACTTTTGGCAGGGGTGGGACACACGTAGGTGGTAAGTAGGCTACGTGCCAGCCAGCCTAGATCCTGCATGAGGGTGACGTTGCTGGCAATAAAGAGGGCGGCGACTGGTGGCCCGAAGAAAAGAATGGTCAAAAAGAGCTGATATGGCCACGTTGGCCATGCACGGTAAGTCATACTCACGAAAAATCCTGTGCTATGCGCTGTTTGGCCTGCCACAGCAACCACAACTTGCGTGACAGCGGCACAAAAGCCCGCCGTTGGAATACATCATACGCATTTTGCTGGATACTATCAAGGATGCCACGATAGATGACGGCAGCCGCAGCAATTGCGAGACGACTATCACGGGGCAGGAGTCCAATGCCCTGCCAGGCCTCGTCGTACAACGCGTGTGCACGATCGATTTCGTAGCGCATGAGTTGTTTGAATTGGATGCTCTGATGATTGCGGAAGATGTCGTCGTCGCACAACGCAAAGCGCCGTAAATCGGCCTGTGGCAGATAAATGCGCCCGCGTGCGGCATCCTCGCCGACATCACGCAAGATGTTGGTCAATTGCAAGGCGACACCCAACTTGACCGCATAATCGATGGCGTCGTCGTTGTGCCCGATGATTTGCATGGAAATAAGCCCAACCACCGATGCGACACGGTAACAGTAGAGCCACAAATCCTCAAAGGTTTCGTAGCGTGAGACGGTCAAATCCATGGTGATGCCGGCCAACAACTCGTCGACCAACTCTTGGGAGATGTGATACTGGGCCACGGTGTCGTTCCAGGCAATCAAGACCGGATTATCGCGCGGGGTGATGCGGTGATGGACCTGCCAGACCCAGTGTGCGAGTGCATGCGGTGCACTCCCGGCGGCGGCTTGATCGACGATGTCATCGCTGGTACGACAAAACGCATATAACGCGCGAATAGCCTTGCGTTTGGGGGCAGGCAACAGCGCGGTACTGAAATAAAAGCTCTTGGAGTGGTGACGCGTCATGGCCACACAGTGCGCATAAGCGGCGGCACGCTCTGCCGCACTCAACACATCATGTGAGTCGGTGGGCAGATGGTGTTCGCTCGGATCAATAAAGCGCTTGAGATTATCCAACAACGCGGCGGCATCACCGGCTGGTGGACGCAACACAGTGCTTGGATGTTGTGTCAACATAAAGGGCGTCTTTCGCTCGTAGGCGGCATGGCGCAAGATTCTTACACACAAGTTTCTACGAGTGTATACGCTGTGAAGACGCAAAGTGGATGTATACAGGGATATGAAGTGTGTGCTTCACCTCTATCATACCATGTACAGCGATAATTAACCACTATGAATGTATCAATGCCCCAAAACCGCTAGGCGGGCGGTGTCGGGCGGTTAAGCAATGCGTTGACATTGTCAACCAGTTCGCGGGCATCATGCCCCAAAAACGTCCCCATCATGTGTTGTCGCAGCTCGGGTGACACGTTGAAGACGCGCCCACCATAGCCAAACTTGACGTGTGGGAAGGTGTGGTGCACGGCTTGGGCGACTTCGCGAAGCGAATTCACAGATTCTGCGGTGGCGCTCGACAAACAGACCAGATCTGGCTTGACCTTGGCGATTGTCTCCATCAAATCACTGAGTGGCACACGTGCCCCCAGATAGATGACTTTCCAGCCGCGACGTACCAAAAAGAGACTGGCCAACAACACGCCGACATCGTGTAACTCGTCAGGAGCACAGCCGATGACAACGGTTTCGCGGGTGGCCACAGATTCAAAGATATTGACGAGGCTCGACAACTTGCGCCGAATGAATTCGGTGGCGAAGTGTTCGGTAGCGACGTTGATCTCGCCACGATGCCAGCGTTCGCCGACTTCGGACATGACCGGTTGGATTAATTCGAGGAGTACGTGCTCGAACGGGTGAATGGCGAATGCTTCACCGAGGAGGCGGTCTGCGGTACTGGCATCAAAACTAATCAGACACTGTGTCAGCTCGCCCACAAACTGGTCGAGTGCTCGTGAAGAGTTGACCACGGGCAAGGCGCCATCGTCTTCGAGGACGTTGCTCAACAACATCACCGCATGGCTGATGTTCATGCCTTCGGCGGTGCGATCGCGCAACCAACGAATTATGGCAATGTCACGTTCCGAATAGAGGCGGTGTCCACCCTGTGTGCGCTGTGGCCGCGGCACGCCATAGCGCCGCTCCCAAGCCCGGAACGTATCGGGAGGCACTGACGTCTCCAGCGCGACCGCCTTTGTGTTGAATACTGGCGCAGCGGATAACTGTGCCAATGATGGTGGTTGTGCCATGACTGCTTCTCCCATAAACCTTGCTCTCATTGCTACTTATAGCATGATGCACATATTTTGTCAAGTAATTTATGAGCTATTGCACACCCCTGGCGATGGTATTTTTTGGCGATTTACCGCATCTCATTCTTACAATAGGCGGGCATTTATCAATGCAGTAATTGGTAACAGTCCATGACGGACATCCTGCCAAATTTGGCCGCGGTCAGTACTCAGCCATACACTCCCACTGCGACTTGCGGCCCAGACATGATCGGGATGATACACGGATGCATACACGATATGTGCTGCAACTGACGTCTGCATCTGCCAGGTATCCTGATAGCGCCATACGGCATCACCATCTGCCCCGAGGCACGTCCATGGCTGACCGCCACACACCGCCCACGACTGACATGCCACTGGTGGTGCTGGGATCGGCTGTGTGGCGAGTGTCCAAGTGTCTGTATGCGCAAGTACGGTATGACTATCGCTACTGATACTGGCATACTGATTGGCATCGTATTGCCAGGTATGACCACCATCGCGACTCACCTGTTGGTCGTACCACACCACATCGCCGGCCATCCCGACCTGTTGTGCCAGACCGAGTGCGTGCCAGGACGTCCCTGCATCGTGGCTCAGCCAGGCATGCTGACCATCGCACCCGATGATGCGTGTCGGTGCGGTCCGACTGGCGACGAACGTGCGACAAGCGGGACCTGCCAGCGGTTGCCATGTCTGCGCCCCATCGTGGCTTTGCCACAATTGCGTGCCATCGCCGCAGATGACGTGGGTGGGGTCACTGGGATTGCACCATACGCACGTGAGTGCAGTGTCCTGCAACGTGTGGCCGGCTTTGAGCCAACGGCCAATGCCACCCGGATTGCTCAGGGTGATGAGACCACCGGTGGTTGCTACAAACAGCAGTTCAGCTTTGGCCATACGACTTCCCTTTGGTGCGTGTTGCCACCCCCTGCCAGACAATTCCCGTCACCTGGCTCTGGATATCGCTCCAGCCGTATTGGTTGAGGTGTTGTACGAGTGTGGCTGGGTCGAAAAACTGCGTGCCACCGGCACTGAGTAGGCGTTGCATGAATGCGCCGAGGCGCGTTGACGACTGGGTGAGTGCCATGGCGACCAGGCGCGCCTGTGGGGCACTGATGCGTGCCATTTCTTTAAATACGGTGGGCAGTGCTTCCATTTCGTTCCACGAGCCACCGACTACCACGGCGTCAATACTGGCGCTGACGAGAGGGAGTGCCCGCGCATCGGCGCGCACATAACTAATCGGCAACTGCAGCGCCTGTGCGCGTGCAACGGCTTGTCTGAGCATCGGCAACGAGCGATCGATGCCGATAATCTGAGCCTGCGGATGGCTGTCGGCAAGTGCCCGGGCATATAGCCCATTGGAGCAGGCCACATCCACGATGGTGCGACTCGTCTGTGGGACGTGTTGACTGAGCCACGCTAATTCGCGCGCATAGGGGAATGACTCACCACTCAGGAGGGTGAGTGCATATGGCCGCCAGATGCGCTCGTAGAGCCAGGCGGTTGGGGGCAACTCGTTGACCCAGGCGGCAATGCTTTGTGGCTGTGCGCGCTTGAGAAGGTCAAGCACCCCATGAATGATGCGAAAGGTGTGACCTTTGGGGCAGACCACCGAACCAAGTTGCTCGTTGCCTCGATTAAGCGTGAGCGTTCCTTGACAGTTCGGGCAGCACAATAGGGATAAGTGGGCTAGTTGCATGGTTGTTTAGTAGCGTGCCACGGACGGATCGACTTCACACGACCATGCGTCGATGCCCCCATCCATGTTGGATACGTCTTGGAATCCAAAGCGGGTGACCAATGCCTGGGCCACACTCGCGCTGCGGCCACCGTGATGGCACATCACCACTGTCGGGGCTTGCGGATCAAGCGAGGGGAGCCAGGTGGCCGCCTGACTCATGGGGTATGCCTGTGCGCCAGCAATGAAGGCAATGGCATGCTCGTGAGGTTCACGCACGTCGATGAGGACGAACGATTCACCACGTTGTTGCATGGCGTGTACATCATGTACACTGACAGATTTGACCATTGCGGACTCCTTTGTATACACAAAACAGTGCCCCTTCGTGTGAAGAGGCACTGTCGTGATGGTCGGTACTATTAACGATTGC
>CAZIKU010000062.1:14147-14901 GCA_964539815.1 uncultured Klebsiella sp.
CAGCCACCACCGCTGTATTCGTCGGCATCGTCGCCACCCTCTTCCTTGGAGCGGAAGGAGTGCCCACAGCCACAGCTTGATACGGCGTTGGGATTGTCGATTTTGAAGGCACCTTGGAGCATGTTGTCCTGCTGGAACGAAATGGTGGCACCAGTCAGGTAGCGGGCGCTGATGGGGTCAAGCATGACCTTGAGGCCGTGTGCTTCCCAGTTGGCGTCGCCATCGCGGGCCTCGTTGTCGAACGTCATCCCGTACTGCAAACCGGAGCAGCCACCACCCGACACGAAGACGCGCAACGAATAGTCGCTCAAATCGCGCTCTTGCATCATGGCGAGAAGACGCTCTGCAGCTGCTGGGGTGATATTGATGGTTGGTGCGACAGGCACAAACTGCGTGACTGAAATGTTTTGGTCGAGCAACGTCATCACTGACCTCCTGAATAAAAAGAATATGCGGACATTCTTGATTGCGCATATTTGTTTTTTGAGTATAGCAGAAAAAGTCAAACGTGACAACTGGTGAGCAATGAAGAATGAAAAATGAAAAATTATGAATGATGCACAAGACCTACGCCAATTGAGACCGTATGGCGGTGCATTATGGCGCCCCGATCGCCTCGTAGGGGCGAATGATATTCGCCCGCGCTCCATGCGTCCGGGCGTAGCCCGCATCACACCCCCAAATCACACAGGCATTCCGATTGCAACAACATATTACGCATCCAAACAAACCGTCGGGGTGCCATGGAATGACA
>CAZIKU010000063.1:0-7631 GCA_964539815.1 uncultured Klebsiella sp.
GGGAACGATAATGGTGGCGGGAACGATAATGGTGGCGGGAACGATAATGGTGGCGGGAACGATAATGGTGGCGGGAACGATAATGGTGGCGGGAACGATAATGGTGGCGGGAACGATAATGGTGGTGGGAACGATAATGGCGGTGGGAACAACAATGGCGGTGGGAACAACAACGGCGGTGGGAACAACAACGGCGGTGGGAACAACAACGGCGGTGGGAACAACAACGGCGGTGGGAACAACAATGATGATGACCATCATTCGCGACCTACACGTACTGATGCAGATGACGATACAACGATCAAAGATACGACAGCGACCGCTACAGTGATTAGTACGCGTGTTATTGAAATCGATATGACGCCAACCCCAACAGACTATACGATTCTGCCGTAAACGTGTAGAATGAAAGAATGATTGTTGCATCACCACATGGAGGTCCTTATGAAGGGACGTCGCATTACGTTTTCGTCTGTTTTGGTCATGATTATTGTGGTGTTATATCAGGTGTTTTTTGCTGATGAAGGAGGTAGTAGTTCTTCTTCCAATGATTCTGTTGTAATCGAAACCCCAGCGGATTCCTCCACTGATGAGCAATCTTCCTCAGATTCAACCTCTACAGACGCATCCATAGATGGTGGAAATCCAACTGCCGTCCCAGCATCAAATTCTGCTGATGGCGTGTTAGCAGATAGTGGATTTGATATCAGTCGTGACGCTTTTTCGTTTGAAAACTACGGAAACTCATCGGGTGTGGTGAATCTGCGTGCAGATACCATGCGTCGCTTGTTTGGTGATGAAGTCTGTTCGCGCATCAGTAATGAAAAATGTGTACTGACGCCACCAGCTCGTGCATGGATGAAAGAAATTAACGCGGCCATGGATGGTGGTCATTGTGAAGGAATGGCTGTCCTGAGTTTGCATATGTATCACCAACTCGAAAAACCAACAAAGTATGGTGGTAATGATACATATTCGCTTGGGTTCGAGCAAAACAGTGCCCTCCAAGAAGAAATTGCCTACTGGTGGGCCACACAGACGACGTCGCCAACCAACGAGAATGTGATACGTGGTAAGCCAAGCGATATTGTTGCATTATTACAAGCATCGTTGAGTCAGGGTGCAAGTGCAGACGTCTTTTATACAATAGGAATCTATAAATCTGATGGTACTGGTGGTCATGCCATTACCCCGGTTTCCATCACCCAAGAAGGAAAGAACAAAGTTGCGATCAATATTTACGATAACAACTATCCGAATGAACTCCGAGCTATTCATGTCAACTTGAAAAATGAGACATGGACGTATGAGGGATCGCCGAATCCAGATATTGAATCAGACTTATACGAAGGCGATGAAAGCACCGAGACTCTGGAAATTACTCCTTCTAAACCACGCTTGGAAACGCAGGCATGTGATTTCTGCAGTGGGAAAAACACCAAAAACACGAAGGGATATCACACATACATTCTTGATGCAAATGCATTAACCAACGAAACTGTGCCGGTCGCTAATCAAACTGGTCAGACACTCTTTGTCACTGCAGATGGTAAACGGATCGGCTATGTTGACGGTAAGCTAATCAATGAAATTGAAGGTGCCACAATATCCGTCTTCAAGAGTGCACCGAGTGTCTGGGACAATCGTGGAATGCCTGT
This sequence comes from uncultured Klebsiella sp., assembly GCA_964539815.1. Classification (GTDB taxonomy): domain Bacteria; phylum Chloroflexota; class Chloroflexia; order Chloroflexales; family Roseiflexaceae; genus UBA965. The sequence goes on from CAZIKU010000063.1 coordinate 1,659, forward strand.
CATACGTATCCCCGATACAGTCAGTGTTACTCTGCAGCTCCAAAATGACGACAAATACACATACGATGTCGCTGCGTTTGGTCAAGACAACGTAGTAAAGGTCGAAGGATTGCAAATTTCCCAAACGAAACCGACCAAAATTCAGTTTGGCAGCGGAATCAGTAATCTCAAGCTCAAGGCTGCCGTCAAGACGTCGCCAAACATTTACTTCGGAGAAGTAGGTGCGACGGATAATCGTGATACTGCGACCCAATTCACTGGAGTGGATATCAGTGATGATGGTGAAATTGACTTTGCCTTTGATGACATCGATGAAGAATTTGTCCTCGATGGCGATATCGAAGGTGATTACAATTTGGATGTGTTAATAAGTGATGATTCCGGTGATGTGGAATATTCCTACGATGATCTCTCTCTGACCGGTGATGATCGTCTGTCATTTGACATAAGTCAAATTGTCAAAGAAGGTGATGATTTAACCTTCCAAATCGACACCAATGGTGATGGGGAATTTGACGATACCTACACCAAAGAAGACAACGATTTGCAAATCGATTCATCAGACTTTGGTGCCGAAGACCTCGAATACTTCTACGAAGAAGATGATCTCGACATCTAATTCATTGGTTAGTTTTCATCCCCTAATTTGACTGCATCTGCCATGCGTAGACGCTGGTTATTCACAAATGCCGTGCGTAGTGCGACCAGCACTGCGCCGGCATAAATAATGAGCATTGTGCCGATAGTACCCCAAGCGGTGATGGGCGTACTTGCTGGTACATCGCGGTGTGGTGCAATCCCTGCATGTAATGCTGGCAAAATCGTTGCGGCCGTGATAATTGCAGCCAATAACCCGCAGCTCATCCCGCTCACGGTGATGATACTTTGCTCAATGACAATCACACGTCGCGCGGTATCTGCAGGCATCCCCATGGCTTGGAGCATGCCTAATTCGATATTGCGTTGGCGCATGCTTGCCAATGCGCTTACCAATATCGCCATAATCGTGAGTGCTGCAGCCGCCACAAACCCGATACTCAACATGCCAAAGAGTGCTTGTCGTTCGGGGCGCGTGAATTCTTTGAGGCGTTCAGTGGCAAAATCAACAGTATCGATGATTGGGATAGCCGCTGCACGGGCTGCGTCAAGTAACGTGGGAAGCGACACAGTTGTATCGCGGCGTACCCATACATCGTTTGGCGGCAGGAATCCAAATTCATCTGATACAAAGCGTAGATTCATAATCATGTATGGTTGATCGGCACTATATTGACCTGGCCAGCCCGAAACCATCGCCACGATGCGCATGCGGACGTCGATTTCGGTATCATCGACTATCAACGTCACCGCCACTTTGTCTCCCACTTTGCTTGTACCGGCAATTGATTTATCGATAATGATACCATCTCGTGCCGTTGCAAGTTGATTCATCAGGTATCCCATCGACATGCCATCGCCCAGCCAGGCATCTTGGAAATGTGGGATGACGTCAGGGAATCGTGTGCGATCAATGGCAATCACATTGGCGTTTATCGGTGCGCCCCCCAAACTAATGCGTCCTTCATACCGTCCAACGGGCGCATATGCAATAATCCCTGGTAACTGCTTGTGTGCCCCAAGTGGTGTGAGCAGATACCGTTCGCCATCAGATTTTTTGTCTGGGCTGAGTGTTACTGCACTTTCAATGATTTGCGTGTCTGTTGCAATTCGATAGGCGAGTCCATGTTGGCTTGCTGTATCGATAGTTGCCGCCATCGAGGCTACATAACCACCAACTCCGAGTGTAATTGTGAGAAGTAACACCGTTGTCTGTAGACGTTCCGGACGTCGTGACAGCGTCTGTAATCCCAAAATGAGTGCGAGTGTATCACTCTTGCGGGCAAATCGCTCACCAATGATGAGCAACAACGGTAACACTCTGTTGGCCAGCATTCCGATGCCGATTGTGCATACGACAGGGAGAATTAATGTAATAGGATTCGAGAATACATCACTTCCAGGGTCATATTGCGTCAAGAGTTCGTAATAGCCGTATGCGATTGCGAGTGCCACGATTACTTCTAGGAGAATACGGGTAAACATACGCCAGCGATCGATTCGGCGACTACGCGAGTTATTTGAGAGTGTGTTGCGAAATGTGCTAATGACCGGCCGAATAGCTAGTACGATGATAATCAGTCCTATCAGTAGCGCACCAAGAAACGATTGGAGTGGCAACGTGCTGAATGGTGTGTCGATATCCGTAATATGCAGAAATGAATCTGTACGAAGCATAATTTGTGTGGCAACGATGCTGAGTGGTATCGCAATGGTCAATGCGATTAGACAATAGCAGAGCCACTCTACGATGCTCATCATGATGAACCAGTGGAGCGGTACCCCACGGCTCCGTAGCAAAATGAATTCATCTTGGCGGCGTTGATATGAAATGTTGGCAAGTTGAATGACGAAAAACAATGCCAGCAGTGCAATTGGCGCTGCAACTGCACTTGTGCGCAGGGTCAGCGTTGCGATTGTCTGTTGGGTATTTGTAAAGCGTTCGAGTGGACTCCGTTCGAGTTTGGCAGGAACTTTCGCAAGTTCTTGTGTCAGGCCACGGATGCGTTGCTCAATAGTCCATACTTCGTTAGGTCCAATCTTGTATTCTTGCGGTTGAATGTACCAGGCTGCTTGTGCCACACTATCGGGGAATACAGTAGCAACCACGTCACGCATCGTTTGTGCATCAACAATCAACACGGAATCAAATGATGCTGGATCGTACAGCCACTCCTGACTCTCTGGTTGTCGTGGTACCCAAATCCCCACAATCGTACAACGCAGGGTCTTTTGGCCATTTGTTGTACTCACAACCAACGTATCGCCAGTATTCAAGCCAAATGTATTGGCAGTCTGCTGGGAAATGGCGATTTCGGTTGCGGTAGCGTTAGGTTTGGGCGCCTGTCCACTGACGTACTTCATATACGCTTCCATGCCGACAAGCATGCCAAGTGGAGCGTTTTCGAGGTTGATTCCTGCTTCGCTCCCGGTTACGAGCATGACGCGCATGGGTACGGTACGAATGTGGCGCGTAATCCGTTCAATGGGGAATTGCAGGTATGCCGAAGCATTTTGACTCACCAACGTATCTGCGCCGAGTATGGTGCGCCATGGTACTGTTTTGTTGGCACGGACATAACGGTACATCAACGCCAATGCTGGTCGTTGTGTGGTGCGGCTTTGTGCTGCAAGCTCGTCGTTGAGGACACGAATCCCTACAGCATCAGCATAGCTGGGCACTGTGAGTCCGAGTACAAGTGGCAAGACCAAGGCAAACAGTAGGGCTATGGTTGGGGCAGGATTGAGCCATGTACGGCGCCAGACTGCGGTAAGAAATAGTCGCGCAGCATGCCAATGTGACTGCATAGTCATTGTCCCACTACGACATCATTGAGTTTTAGCCCCTTCACGATTTCGACGCGGTCTGCACTTTTGATGCCCACGAGCACAGTCACACGGCGTTCTTGATCACCTTCACGGAGAATCACAAAGGTGCGATCGCCAAAGGTGCGAATTGCTTCTGGTGGGAGGTAAAGTGAATTGGTGCGTTGTTCGATAATGATGCGTACTTTGCCAATTGTTTCGCCAGGGACCAATGTAAACCCTTGCGTGTCGATGATGCTGAATCGTGTTGTCATATCTGGGTCTGTAATTTTTCCACCGTTTTTGCCGTACGGTGCGGGCAGTCGTCGGATGACGCCTTTCAACACGATATCTGGTCGAGTCACAGGACTAATTTCTGCGGCCTGACCTTCGGTCAACAACTTCATTGTTTCGTCGGTGAGCGATGCTGCGAATTCTACGTTCTCGGGCTTGGCTATTTCGATGACTGCGTTAAATGCGGTGATTGAGTTACCAGGAGCGATGGTTACCACCGATACCACACCATCAGTTTTGGCGATAATCTGTCCTGCGGCAACTGCTGCCTGTGCTTTGTCAAAAGCGCGTTGTGCACTATCGAGCAGCCGTTTTTCACTCGTCAACGTATTATTCATGGCTTCTGCGAGGTCTGCTTCAGCAGACTCGAGTGTTGTTTTGGCTGCACGTATGTCTGCATTATCTTGCCCGGCAAGGAGCTTATCGCGTTCTTTCACTGCGGTTTGATATGCTTTCGTGGCAGCATCGATGTCAGTTGTGCGCGTTTCTTTGGCACGTTGCGCGTTACGAATAGCAGTTTGTACGCCCTTTTCGGCTCCGCGTAATGTATCCTTGGCTGTGGTAAATTCTTTATTGTAGGTGCGTTTCCCCGCTTCATCGAGCACGTTAGCCACGTACTTACCATTAACAAGGATGTATGGCTCTTTGGGATCAGTGCCATAACGATTCACCCAATCCAGGTTCCAATATGCTTGACTGTAGCTGTATTGTGCATCGACAAGCGTGTTTGTTGCTGTTGTGATGGCATAATCTGCATCGTCTATGCTTGTATCGCTATCTTCTGTCGTGTTGCGCACTTTGCGCTGGGCTTCATCGACAGCGAGCTGTGCCGCTGCAAGAGCATCTTTATCACCACCAGGCAAAAGTTCATTGAGAGCATCGCGGGCATTCTGGACTGCTTTGCGCCGTGTTTCAATTTGTTTCGCATTTATCTTTTGTGCTGCCGCAAAATCTGCTTTGGCGGCATCGAGTGCATCGCTCGTCTTGCGTAGTTCTTCGGTGGCTTCGTCTTGTTGTAGTGAGGCAAGTACGTCCCCTGCTTTTACGGTATCGTTGTTTGTGACATTCACCGTTGCGACGATGCCATCTCTGCCAAAGCTATACGTCGTTGATTCTACCGGCACAACGCGTGCCGTCTCTTCGACGACGCGTTCGACGACGCCTTGTGCCACGGTATAAGTGACATCCGCGAGTGCGGGATCTTCGGCGACAGGTGTCGGTGTCGCATCGACAGTCGGTGTGGCATTTGTACATGCGACCAAACTGATGCCAATTAATAGTAATAATCCGCTACGCAAGTGTTGATGAGTACGGTGCATCATGGAACAACCTCATCTGACATGTATCCGCTATAGTCTGGATCTGCTTTCTTGGCACAAGTAGCATATGTTGGGCTTTTTTTGCTGCCATCAATGGTGGCGACACATGCAAGAAAATCATTGGTTTTGGTCTGGGCCTTCTGAAGTTCTTGCACGATATCTGCCTTGCGGTTGACTACATTGTCGAGTGCCTGATACAACCAATACGTCTCAATGTATGCAGGATTCGAATAGTCGTTTGTTGTGTCAATCGGCTGCTCCAAGAGATCGGCCATGGCGTCTCGCAGCGGGACTGAATAGGCGTTTTGTTCTTCGAAAAGCGTCGAGCTACTTTGACTCTTGCGTGCGGGGATGCCACCATACATATTGGTGCTTGCTTGGCGACTCATAAAGCTGATGAATGACATACATGCCTGTGGATTGCTTGCATTTGCCGAGATGTGATAGCCAACCATGTTTAAATCTGATGCGGCGAGGCCTTTTTCACCGACAGGTGGTGGCGCCATAAGTGTCGAGAAGGTTTGTGTTGGCATGTTCGGATCAGTGTTGCTTTGTTTGGCAAACGAATTGCCAGAATCAAGCCACATGCCGATTTTCCCTTGTGACTGCAAATCCCAACTTTGATCATATCCAGATGATCCGCCCCGTTTATAATCAAAAACTGGCATCGGCATGACACGATGGATGGTTGCAAGTTCAATCCACCATTTTATGGCAGCAGTGACATTTGGATCGGTGAAATTCGCACGTAGATCTGCACCTGATCCTGTCGTAAAATTGCCGCCGAATCGATTCGCCCAAAAGAGAATATCACCCATGTAGTTGCCCAAGCTCGAGTAGCCATAGGTGCCGTCATTTGTTATCGCTTTGGCTGCTTTGAGGAAGTCATCGCTACTCCATGACGACTGCGGTGCTTCGATGCCAAGTTTTTGGAATAAGGTTTCTTGATACACGAGTG
>CAZIKU010000063.1:7641-14602 GCA_964539815.1 uncultured Klebsiella sp.
CATCGATAGCGATACTCGAATCGTTGTCGATGAGTGGCTGTAAATCTGCAAGTGCTGCCCGATCCTCAGTATTGCTCGGTATACCCATATTCCACCAGAAACAGTCACTGCGATTTGCGGCCATCGCAATGGTCTGTGTCGTCGTCAAATTATCGGTAGATACCAACTTTATGAATATGCCATCATCTTCCTTTTTGAATGCACGGATGATGCGCCGTAAATCAGTCATGGATGTACCGTATGCGGCGAATGTGATACTCTTCTGACCTTCGCGTGCTTGGTCTGGTTCAGGTGTTGCTACGGTCACAGGGCGTACATCTGGCGTCGGACTGGGAGTTTGTTGTGCAGTCACGATGCTATCGTTGAGGTTTTTGACAACAGATGCAACGATATCGGCTGAACTTTTTGGCGGTGATTCGAAGAAGCCCATAGTCGCTGAGGAGAGTGTGTAGAATACACTGAAATCTTGCCCATTGAAGTTCTTTACAGGACGCAAGTTTGAGATTGTATATACATATGCCTCAGTCCGTGCCTTTACGTCATCGGTACTTGGTGCCATGACTGCTTGCAGTGACTGCCGAGCCGCCATGTATCCTGGATATCCAGTGGCAGTTGGATTGAGATTCTGACGTGACAACCACTCCATTAATGTCCAGGCTTCATTGGGGTGGGCTGTTCCCCCGCTCATTACATAGCCTTCAGTATAAAAATTAATGTCTTCGTGTGGTCCATGTGGTAATGACGTATATCCCACATCGAATGTGAATTGCACTGGGCTGCCATCAGGTGAATAGACGCTTCCGTCTGTCCACATTGCTACTTTGCCGTTGCGAACGAGTTCACTAGGATCAACGTAATCGCTGCGTTCATTTGCACCATACGCAATTTGTTGCTGTGCATAGATTACGCCACGCTTGACAAGATCAGCATATTTTTGAAGTGCACTGATGACTTTCTGATCACCCATTTTGAGGTCTTTGGGTGACATGTTGAGTATGTCAACGCCTGCTTCTGCAAATAAATACAAGAGAATAATTGAACCAGTGTTGTCGTAGAACCCATACCGCTCGATGGTGCCGTTCGTTGATTTGGTGAGCTTTTCGGCGACAGCAAGTAAGTCGGTACTGCTCCATTCACGTGCTGGTTCAGGGACTTGTGCATCTGTAAATACCGCCTTGTTGTACGCCATAGCCTGAATAGACAAGGTGCGTGGCAATATGTATTGTGCACCATTTGTCGTATATCGTTCGAGAATGCTCGGGTAATAGTCATCGCGTTGGAATGCCGTGTCTGCTTCCATATATGGCTTGATGTCGCGTAACAATGGAGTGCCATATGCATCCGGAGTTACCCACGAAGAAGGTGCTACATCCGCAACACTCACCACACGTCGCAGCATCGAAGTCATGGAGTCTGGTGGATAAATGCCATTTTTGTCTGGGGTTGTCTGTAATACATCATCGAGCGATGTAATCACGACATTGATGTTGGGGTGTTCTTCGCGAAATTGTGTCAAAATTGGTTCCAAGTTGGCACGGTCATAGTCAAATGCACCAAACGTAATAGTCACGGCATCACTGCTTGTCGGTGTGCCATTTTGTGGCCCAGGAGTCGTCTCTATTGGGATGGTTGGAAGTGCAGTTGACGGTGAACCACACGCATTGAATAAAAGGAGTGTACATAAAATTGCCGAGATGACGCGCACACGCATACCAAACTCATTTCTATGTCTTTTGCAAGATTGTGTACCTAGATAACACTCTTTATATTATAGCACTCAGATGCTGATAATATGCTGACGTAATCGCAGATTCGTGTGCAAAAACGCTGATAGTCTGCCTGTTGCATGCACACAGTATGGTATACTGTGCCAAATAGTTCTACGCAATGGAGCATACCCCATGCCCCAGTCTCACGACCGCGGTGGGCGGGATCGCCTATCAGCGGTAATTCATTTTTTGGGAGATTTGCTCGGCGATGTTATTCAAACGCAAGCCGGACAAGATGCCTTTGCAAGCGAAGAGTTGGTACGGCGTCTGAGCAAAAACCTGCGAGTGCATCCCACACCTGCGCGAGTCCACGAACTCCAACAGCATATTGCCACTCGTGACATTGCTGACCTAAATAACTTGGTCAAATCGTTTAGTACCTACTTCGCACTTGTGAATTTATCCGAACAACTTCAACGCATGTGGGTGTTGTCGGAACGTGAACGACAAATGCGGCGCGCGCACCACACACGTAGCGAATCAGTTGCAGAAGCGATTTATACGCTTGCCCAGCAAGGTGTGACTGCACAAGACATCGAAACATGGATGGCAAATGCGTGCATTAGGCCAGTGTTTACCGCACACCCGACCGAAGCGCGTCGGCGTACGATTCTCGATAAACTACGTCGATTGGCCACATTACTTGATCCTGTTGGTCATGATTTATCACTGATGGATGATCCAATCGTCATTGCACAAGCGCGCGAAGAAATAGTCGGTTTGTGGCAAAGTGATGATGTGCGCGTCGTGCGCCCGACGGTCATAGATGAAGTCAAAAATGGTCTCTACTACTTTGAGCAGAGCATTGTACGACTCATCCCTACGCTCTACCGCGAACTCGAAAATGCACTGCAAACCGAATACCCACAGCATCATTGGCGCGTTCCTGCTTTGTTGCGTTTCGGCTCGTGGATGGGAGGCGACCGCGATGGCAATCCGTTTGTACGCCCAGAAACCACAATCGAAACGGCTCGTTTGATGCGCTGTGCGGCGATTGAATTCTATGTCCGCGAATTCGAGCAAATAAGTCGCCGAATAAGCCAATCGGTGCGCCAAGTCCAGGTAAGTCAGGCATTAGTCGACTCGTTGGTGCACGATGCAGTGCACTACCCAGTTGTGGCTGCAGAATTAGAACAACGCTACCCCCATGAGCCCTATCGACGTAAGTGCTGGTTGATTGCAGAGCGTCTCCGCGCTACTCTGCGTGAAACGCAGGCAATGACAATACAATGGTCTACAGACCAGTTGCCAGATAACCCTGCGCTATATCGCGATGCTGCTGCCCTCTATGCAGATGTGAAACTCATGTATGACTCGCTCGTCGCAAATGCCGGCGCTGCAGTTGCACATGGGGCGCTACATGACTTGATGCGTCAGGTAGAAGTTTTTGGCCTTAGCTTTGCCACACTCGACATCCGCCAACATAGCGAACGACATAGTGCGGCCATAGCAGAAATTTTGGCACATGCAGGAGTCACAGGCGATTATCTCGCTTGTGATGAGGCGACACGTACCGCAATGCTCCGCCACGAACTCCAAGCAAAACGCCCATTGATACCGACTCGACTGCCATATAGTGATGCAACAAACGAGATTGTGACAACGTTTCGTGCCATTGCAGCAATCAACGAGCAACTTGCCCCTGGAATCATCAGCACTGTTATCGTGAGTATGACTCGTGGCCCTTCGGATGTGTTGTCCGTGCTCCTACTGGCCCGTGAGGCTGGTGTTACGGCGCTCCCCAATGGTGGGATCGATATTGTGCCACTTTTTGAAACCGGTGCAGATCTGGCACATTGTGACACGATTATTGCATCGTGTTGGGCAGTGCCCGAATACCGAGTCCATGTGACCCGTCGCCATGATTTACAAGAAATCATGATTGGCTACTCAGATAGCAACAAAGACGTTGGTTTTGTGGCTGCGAACTGGGCGCTCTACGAAGCACAACGCAAATTACGCGATTGCGGCGTGCAGCACCAGATTACCATGCGCTTGTTCCATGGTCGAGGCGGATCGATTGGTCGCGGTGGTGGTCCCACCAACGAAGCAATTTTGGCACAGCCTCCAGGGAGTGTAGGCAGTCAAATCAAAATCACCGAACAGGGTGAAGTGATTTCTGATCGTTATAGTCTTAGCGTTATCGCCAAGCGCCACCTCGAACAAGTCCTCAATGCGGTGGTAAAGGCTGGCTTCGCAAATGCCACAGATGCCAAAGCTGATTGGATACGCGCACTCGAGCAACTCGCAGTGACATCTCAACACCACTATCGTGATTTGGTCTACGATAATCCCAATTTCGTGCAATTTTTCCGTGAAGCAACACCGATCGCAGAAATCAGTCGTCTCAAAATCGGTAGTCGACCGTCGGCACGTCGTAATAGCAATCGCATCGAGGACCTACGTGCCATCCCCTGGGTATTTAGTTGGATGCAATCACGCTTCACGTTGCCAGGTTGGTACGGTCTGGGGAGTGCGGTGCAGCAATTCACCTCAACCTATCCACAGGGACCAACCGCTGCTGCAAATATGCTACAGGAAATGTACCGTGATTGGCCTTTTTTCCGCAGCATGATGGATAATGCACAAATGATTTTGTGTAAAGCTGATATGTACATCGCCCATCGCTATGCGGAGTTGGTGCGGGACGATGCACTTGCTACTGAGATGATGAAGACTATCGAACACGAATACCAGCAGAGTGTGGCTGCCGTTTGTTTGATCACACAAAGCGAAAAACTGCTGGATAGTAATCCGGTATTGCAACGTTCCATAGCACTACGCAACCCATACGTTGATCCAATATCGTACATTCAAGTAGAATTGCTGTCACGCTTACGTGCACATCCCGATGACCAGGGCCACGAAGCACTTGAAGACGCGATTTTGATGAGTATCAGCGGAATTGCTGCGGGGCTCAAAAATACTGGATAAGTCGCTGTGAACTCGCACTACAAAGAGGTCTGTATGACATTGCCACTTGCAGGATTGCGTGTCCTTGATTTTTCACGGGCATTGACCGGTCCATATTGTACACAAATGCTCGGTGACATGGGTGCAGACATCATCAAAATCGAACAACCAGAAGTTGGTGATAATTCACGCGCATGGGGACCACCCTTCGAAGGTGGTGAAAGTAGCTACTACCTGAGCGTAAACCGCAACAAGCGCAGCATTGCGTTGAATATACGTCACCCGGAGTCCCGCCAAGTCCTCGAACGGCTGGTCGGCTGGAGCAATGTCATCATCGAGAATTTTATCCCTGGTACACTCGATCGCGCTGGCTTTGGCTATGCGGATTGCCAAAAAATTCGCCCAGACATCATCTACTGTTCAATTTCTGGATTCGGCCAAGTTGGCCCTGATCGCACCCGGGCTGCATACGACCAAATTGCCCAGGGTGCTGGCGGGTTGATGAGTGTGACTGGCGAGCCTGGGGGACCGCCGATGCGCGTTGGTATTGCGATTGCAGATTTAGTGGCTGGCATGCATGCCGCATATGCGGTAATGGTGGCCGCATTTCACCGCCAAAACACGGGCGTCGGTCAATACATTGACACGTCACTCCTGTCAGGTCAGCTTGCCATCATGACATATCAGGCGGCCCGTTATTTTGCTACAGGAAGTGCACCCGTGACGAGCGGGAACCACCACCCAAGTATTTCGCCGTATGGTGTCTATCAAGCCAAAGACGCCTGGTTTAATCTGGCCGTGGGGACAGATGATTTATGGCGACGATTTTGTGACGCATTGCACATCGAGTCTGTCAAATCCGATCCACAATTCCGCACAAATCGACTCCGATGCGATAATCGAGCGGCACTCAACGCAGCGCTGGCGCCTGTATTGGCACACTACACCGTCCAAGAACTCGAAGGACTTCTTACCCCCGCAGGGATTCCGGTGGGAGCAGTGCGTGACCTCGAAGCCGCTCTAAACGACCCTCAAGTTGCCGCACTCGATTTAATTCAATCCATCCAACACCCCACTGCAGGAACGATACGCGTCGTTGGTCCTCCCTATCGCTTCTCAGAAACACCTGGGACAATACGTCGGCATCCGCCACGCCTCGGCGAGCAAACCGATGACATTCTTGTGGAACTGGGCTTTGATCAGACTCAAATTGAGGCGCTTCGAGCTGCAGGAGCGGTTGCATAATGTCACCTTCACAACGCATACGCCTGGACTTGCTGGTGGTGGCGCGCGGCCTCGCCGAGTCTCGTGCCCGTGCACAGGCTTTGATTTTGGCCGGGGCTGTCAAAGTCAATGGTGAAATTCACCGTCGTACAGCGGAATCGGTGGCGCTTGATGCTGTTGTCGAATTGGCCGAAGCGCTCCCCTATGTCAGCCGTGGGGGATTCAAACTCGCACATGCACTGGATACATTTAACATTTCTGTGCAGCATATTACCGCAATTGATGTTGGTGCTTCGACTGGTGGATTCACGGATGTGATGTTACAACGTGGTGCCGATGCAGTCTATGCCATTGATGTGGGTTACGGCATCCTCGATTATTCGCTGCGTGCTGATCCACGTGTGATTGTGATGGAGCGTACCAATATCCGCTATGTCACTGAACTACCTGTGGCAGCGCATGCGCAACTCCCTCCGCATGCTGCCGTAATTGATGTGGCGTTTATTTCCTTGAAACTTGTGCTCCCTGCAGTTTTCGGATTGATTGCACAGAGTGGTTGGGTTATTGCCTTGATAAAACCACAATTCGAAGCAGGAGTGAAGCTCGTGGGGAAAGGGGGCGTGGTGCGTGATCCACGCGTCCGAGCCGATACCATTCGTGAGGTGCTCGCAGCAGCCGCGCAACTGGGTTGGGGCTGTACGCAGTTGACACGATCGCCAATTACGGGACCTGCAGGGAATGTCGAATTTTTGGCATGTTTACGTTTTGGGATTTCGACTGCCACTGAATCACTTATTGACAATATTGTATTGACATAAATATGTATTTTTGGTGAATTTAAGTTGACTACTGTTAACATTAGCAAAATGCCACTTCATCAAGTTGACGAATACGCAGATATGCATATAATCGGTATGTGAAAAAATTCTCTTCTGTGTAGATACCACCAAGATGTGGTGTGCTACAGGTGAGAATCAATGGTCACATCGGTGGTGTGACTGGTACAAGCAAGGAGTTCGAATGAGAAAGGACGCGCGTCAAAACACACTACTGAC
>CAZIKU010000064.1:0-14012 GCA_964539815.1 uncultured Klebsiella sp.
AAAACACCACTTTTCGAAGATTACAATACGATGACAAATGAAATATTATGTTAAATTGACATATAAAAACAGGCATACCAAGCATCTCACAGTACGAGGGATATCACAACCTGTTGTATGATGAAGGAAGTCCGCACAATAGTTCCATCAAAGCAAGGAGTACGCATGAGCAACGATGCTAGCATACGCCCCGACCGCTATCACGTCAGCGTAGACGAGTATGTCTTTTTCCGAGAACACGGCTATTTGGCTGTCAAAGGTCTTGTATCACCTGCCGAAATTGCCGAGCTGGCCACCCACACCGACAATCTGCGCTACGGTCGCGAAGTCATCCCCGGCGTACCACTCCCCCCCGACACGCTCACCCCCGAGCAACGCGTGCAATACTGGCTACGGGTGCACATGCTCCACCGTGTCTCTGCCATCCACGAGCGCTACCTGCTCCACCCGCGCATTCTCGACGTGCTCGAGGCCTTGATTGGCCCCGATGTCCTCGCCCTACAGACGATGCTCTTTTTCAAACAGCCCGGCCAACCCGGCCAGGGCTACCACCAAGATGCCTACTACATCCCGTCTCAGCCTGATACTCTGATTGGTGCGTGGCTAGCCATTGACCGCGCCGATGAAGAGAACGGCTGCTTGTGGATGACCGTCGGCTCGCAACACGAGCCCATCTACCCCGATAGCGACGGGCAATCCCCCAACGGCGATCAGGTCATCAGCGACATCCAGCCCATCTTTGGCGCCAGCAACACCGACGAAAGCAAGAACGGTCTGACCCGCGTCGCCGCCAAATACGCTGGCCGCGAAGTCAAAGTCGAAGCTGACGCCGGCGACGTGGTCTTTTTTGGTGGACATGTATTGCACCGTTCACACACCAACAAAAGCAAAGACCGTCTGCGCCGCTCGTTTGTGGCGCACTACTGCAATGCGCGCTCAGCCGTACCGTGGAACCACGGGCAACCATGGGAGGGTGAGTTGGCCAACTACCTGCACATCCTGGCCCGCGGCACCACGCATCTGCCCTATGCCCAGCCCAAATTTGGCACCCCATGTGCAGCCAATATGCCGACACCAACGCGCGAGCATCGCTTCCGCGCCATGTCGATGATGCCATCTAGCAACGGGTTGATGATCTTGACGGCGCATGCAGACACGCATGACGATGATGATGAATGAAGAATGAGGAATTAAAAATTAAAAATTACGAATTATGAATTGAGGGGGGAGAGAGGATGTAGCGGGTGTGGTGCATATGGCCACACTCGCTGCATTGTTTAGTGAGTATACAGCGCATCAAAAAACGCATCTCTTGTACGCCACCAGCATGCGTCTGATACAACGAAAAGTACATACCAGGCATCACACGCTATTCCCAACGAATCACACAACATGGTACGCCTAGTAAAACACCATTGGGTGGTAACAAAATACATCCTACCCGGGGGATATTTTTGAGGACATTTGGGGGATGGACGCATGCGTCCATCCCCCATACAGTATGACTAGATTATTCAGCGTTGAGACGGGAGGATACAGTCATGCCACACCATACCAACTACTACACGCATGCGCTTCAATACCTCGCCCAGCACGCCACCATACTCCCCGAAATCTGCACGCTCCACGATGTCGCGTACTCCTGCGATCTGCCCTATGCATGGCTGGTACAACAACTCACCCGTGAGGCGTTGCCTGGCACGTGCTTTGGGGCACCGACACATTGGCGTTGTCGTGGCACCACGATTGTTGAATGGCTGAAGGAGCATGCCCATGAATACCCAACCCCAGTGGCCGGGACTCAGCACCGTCATCCACCACACCATCCACCGGCACACCCTGATTTCGCTTGATGCGGCCGCCCACCGTATGCAACTCCCTGTGGAGATCCTCTGTCACTGGGCAGTCGCACATGGTATCAGCATTCACCAGACGCCGGCAGGGCGCATGATTGCCATGGCCGCTATCGAAAGTGCACTGACGCGGCGATCGCCACATTCACGTCCACGTAGTCGTGCCCCCTACCGCCAGTAATCACTATTCGACGGTGGCGCGTTCGCTGGTATCGATGCTTTCGGCGAAGTTGTCGGCCGTCACGTCGTCGGGATTGAAGCCCAAGGCGCGCAAGCGGGCGATGAGCATCTTTTCGCGGGCAGCGTGATGATCGGCACGGGCGCGCTCTTGTTCGGCGCGTTCGTGCTCTTGCTGGGCTCGCTCGTGGTCGCGCTCGTAGAGCTCGGCGAGTTCGACGTAACTCATGAAGCGTTCGCCGTTGGGGCGACTCAAGACCAATTCCCCATCATCGATGCTGAATTGGACGCCGAGCCGCGGGCTATGCCAGCCTGCCAGTGAGTCGATTTCTTCGAATTGGGTGCCGTTGTGTATCCAGCCCACTGTTTCGTTGGTGTCGGGGTCGTACATGTAGTATTCTTCGACGCCGGCACGCTCGTAGAACTTGAGGCGCCGACAAATGGTGACCATGCTCATCCCTGGCACAATCACATCAAAGACGACCTGTGGCACCACGTTGCCTTCGTCCCACTGGCGGTAGGCGGTACGCTCGCCACGTGCCACACCGAAGGCCACAAAGACATCGGGGGTGGCGTTGTCGCCTTTGGCGGGATGCGTGTACCACGGGATACCACCCGAAATCAGGACGTCGCGCCGGGTGCGGAAGAGGGCTTCGAGGCCACCCTGGAGGGTGACTATCCAGCGTAGTCGCTTGGTGCTTTCGCCGGTAATAATGCGTGGTGCCATTGTCGTCTCCTTACTCGTATTTCGTCGTATTTACTGCACTGCCTTGAGGGCTAGGCTGACACTATCTTCGGGGCTGACTTTGATTTGGATGTCGCGAATCCGCCCATCGGGGGCAACCACCACATGACTGCGGGTCACACCCATGTACTTCTTGCCGTACATGCTCTTTTCGCCCCATACACCGTATGCCTCACACACCGTATGCTCGGTATCGGCCAAGAGCGGGAATGGCAGCGCAAACTTTTGTTTGAATTTGGTGTGCGATGCCACACCATCAGGGCTAATTCCGAGCACCACTGCGCCCGCCGCCTGAATGACCGCATAATTATCGCGGAATCCACACGACTGCGTGGTGCAGCCCGGAGTGTCGTCTTTGGGGTAGAAGTAGATGACCACTGTCTGCCCGCGTAATGCCGAAAGTGTGACGGGAGTGCCGTCATCGCTCATCAACGTAAAATCTGGTGCCATATCGCCGTTGCGTAGTGTTGCCATGACCTATTCTCCTCACACGTGGAAAGACTGAACGATGTTTGTGTATGAGTATAGCACATGTGTGCTATTTTTGCATAGCCGGCGAATTCAGTGGGCATGACAGTGGGATTACGGTAGGACTACAGTACAATAGCACCATGGGTATGGTACATCGGTGCATGCAAGGACAGGTATGCGGTTTGATATTTTGACACTCTTCCCGGATATGTTCACCGGTCCGTTACACGCAAGTATTCTCAAGCGTGCGCAACAGGCCAACAAAATCCAGATCGCGCTCCACGATATTCGTGACCATGCGACTGACCGCCATCGCACCTGTGACGATACACCGTACGGTGGTGGTGCCGGTATGGTGATGAAAGTCGACCCACTTGCACGGGCAATTCGTGCGGCACAGGCCCAGGATGAGACACCCGCGCATGTGATTTATCTGAGTCCTGATGGCGAGGTACTCAATCAGCAACTCGTGCTGACACTACGCAATTATCCGCGCTTGATGATGATTTGTGGGCATTACGAGGGAATTGATGAGCGCGTACGGACAACGCTTGTGCAACGCGAAGTGTCAATTGGTGACTATGTGTTGACTGGTGGTGAATTAGCGGCCATGGTGCTGATTGATGCAGTGTCGCGCTACGTGGATGGCGTGATTAATCACGAATCAGTAGCCGAAGAATCTCATAGCGACGGATTGCTCGAATATCCACACTACACGCGACCAGCCGTGTGGGAAGGGCAAGGTGTCCCCGATGTACTGGCGAGTGGCAACCATGCGGCAATCATGCAGTGGCGCCGCCAACAGCGGCTATTACGCACCTTGCAGCGCCGACCCGAATTGCTGGCAACAGCGCAACTTGATGTGCATGATATACGTTTTTTGGTGCAACACGGGTATACGCCAACATCACGCAATGCCACACAATGAGACATTTTCCAGCTTTTTGTCATCATCCTGACAAATTCAGACTTGCCCATGGCACTTCCTTCATCTATAATGGTATGCGTATCTGTGTTCACAGAGTAGTGCTATGTTCGCATGGTGGCACTGTGATTCGTCCGTTTCGGCATCTGCGTTCTTTTCCGTAGATTCAAACTAGCGTACTTGCCAAACACTAAAATGGAGGAACTGCATGTTCGGTAGCAAGAAACCCCAGACGGTGGTTACTGCGGTAAGCAACACCAAACCTGAGACCATTATTGGGAGCAACACGAGTTTTGTAGGCACCATTAAGTCTGATGGCAATATGCGCATTGATGGTACCGTCGAAGGCGATATTGAGGTGCTCGGCAATTTGATTATCGGTGAGACAGGGCGCGTAATCGCCACCATTAAATCACAGAACTGTC
Organism: uncultured Klebsiella sp.; assembly: GCA_964539815.1. Lineage (GTDB taxonomy): Bacteria > Chloroflexota > Chloroflexia > Chloroflexales > Roseiflexaceae > UBA965. Next base: position 4,597 of record CAZIKU010000064.1, read on the forward strand.
ACGTATCAGGTGCTGTTCGTGGTGAAATCACCGTGGTTGATCAACTCGAAATTTCACCCACCGGCAAGGTGTGGGGCGATATTATGACCTCTGCACTGCACATCGAGCCAGGCGGTTTGTTCCGTGGTCAGAGCACGATGTCAGCCAATGCCGAAGAACCGCTGTTGCTCGAGGCACCACGTAGCAGCCGTAGCGACACTTAGTTGCTGTTCCATACATAGGATTCATCCATGAATCCACGTCCAACCGTAACACGATCGCGAGTCAAGCGCACTCAACGCCCCACATTGTGGCGCTGGTTGGGTGTGCTTGGACAACGCAAAGTCTCACCCGCAACACTCGTCATGATTGTTGTGGGTGGTTTGTTTTTGTTCAACTTCATCAATCAAGTCGTGCGCCAATCACAACTCGAACAATTCCGCGAGGAAATCCGCGGTGAAGTCAGCCAACTCAGCGCAGAGAATCGCACACTGCGTCAGTCGGTGCAGTACTATGAATCCAACGACTATGCGGAAATTATTGCGCGTGAACAGCTCGGGTATGCCCGGGACGGCGACACGGTCATTCTGCCGACATTCCCCGACCATGTCATCAGCAATACGGCCATTATGACTCAGACCACCGTGGTTAGCGATACGCTGAAAACAAGCGATACAGAGCCCAATTGGGCACGCTGGTGGCGCATGCTCAGTGGGAATCCATGACGACACCCGCCTTCTCTGTGGTCATCGTGAATTGGAATGGCCGACACCTCCTCGCCAAGTGCCTCGCCGCCTTGCACCCTACCCTCACTGCTGACGACCAAGTAATTGTCGTAGACAATGGCTCTCATGATGATAGCGTGGCATGGTTATATGACCACGCCCCGTGGGTAGAAGTCATTGCACTCCCAGACAATGTCGGCTTTGCCGGAGGCAACAATGCGGCTTTTGCCCACTGCCGGCACCCGTGGATTCTCCTCATCAACAACGATGCGTTTGTGGCTGCCGATGCACTGCGGTGGTTGCGGCACTGTGCAGGGAGCGTCACTGCTGATGTCGGCGCTATTGCGGCTACCCTTGTGTTCGATCATGCACCAGACCTGGTGGCATCGACAGGCATCGTGCTGCGCAGTGATGGTGTGGCTGTTGATCGTGATATGGCGATACCGGTTACGTCACTGGCTGATGCGCCCCTTGCGATTGCGGGTGCAAGTGGAGGAGCGGTGGTGCTACGCCGTGCGATGCTTGATGATATTGGCATCTTTGCAGATGATTTTTTTAACTACCTCGAAGATGTCGATCTAGCCTGGCGAGCGCGCTTGCGCAACTGGCACACCATCCTCGAGCCACGCGCACGGATCCGCCACGTGTACTCTGCGACGAGTGGCCAAGGGTCGCCGTTCAAGCAACGCCTCCTGGGACGCAATCGCTGGCGAACACTGATTCGCTGCCTCCCGACACAACTATGGTTTCGCTATTGGCATCGCATTCTCTGCTACGATATGATGGCATGTGTATGGCTGGCCACGCACGGACAGTGGGCAGGAATTACTGGCCGACTGAGCATATGGCGCGACATGCCCACGCTCTTGCGACAACGACAGCACATCCAGTCACGCCGTACGGCCAGTCCAGCACAGATTCAGGCATGGCTCGCCCCTGCCCCGTGGCCGTGGCACGAGTACCAAACGCTACAGCGCCTACACTCCATCATGCAGCAGCGCCAAGCACCACCAGCATAACGACCAAGGAGCACAATATCATGCTAGCACTCCGTACATTCTGGTTCAGTTGCAAAGACTTCTTCGAAGAAATGTTTCTCAGTATTTTTGCCAACGCAATCTGGTGTGCGATGGTTGTCCCGCTCGCATTACTCGTCTATCAAAACGCTACAGCTGGCTATCTGCTCGGGGCCGGGTTGCTGGGCATCGTCAACTTCGCACTACTTGTACTCGCCAATGGGGCACTTTCACAGCTAGCCCGACGGGTCATTGATGGTGCTGCAGTCAGCTGGCGTGATCTGGTTACGGGGATGCGCGATAACCTACGCAAACGTGTCGCTGTTCATCTCATCTGGTGTGGCGTGTTACTGACGTGTCTGTTCAACATTTGGTTCTACAGCAACACCACACAAATTCCTAACACTATCGCCTTCCCATTAATTGTCATTTTCTTTGATCTCACCTTGTTGTGGGTGATTTATCTTGGATTTTTGCTGTCAGTGACCACACGACAACCCGAAGCCAGCGTTGGTGTCATCTTCCGCAATGCGGCTGGACTGATGTTTACGAATGCCTTTGCTTCATTACTCATGTTGGTCATAGCCAGCGTGCTGTTTTTGGTATCTGCCGTGTTGTTGATTCTGCTATTACTTTTCTACGCAATCATCATGGCATACTGGAGTACACGTATGACCGATGAGGCCGTCAAAGTCGTGCTCGATCGTCAAGCAGCCCAGGTAGAGACATCCGCAGAGGGTGGTGAACGCACACCGAGTGGTCAAGTGCGCCCAAAACAGTGATAGACAGGTGTCTCTCCATACCGACGGCATGAGAAATTTACGTTCGTTTGTTGTTTGTAATTATATTGACATTTATTTCTTGTAATCAATACAAGATTTATCTGTACAATGCGAATTGTATACGTGGTCGAAGATAGATTGATAACGGTAAACGCATGACGACAACATTAACTGGAACCAAGCATTGGTCGATTATCACTCTTGTGGTCATCGTATTGACGTTGTTGCCGCTCCAACCACTGCGTGTGGGACATGCTGCAGCACCCAGTGCATCAAGTGTAGTAACAATCAATGGTGGTGGTGGTGCGCTGACAAACGGGTCTGATGGTATTCGCATGACCTTCAATGTGGCGCGCTTTGGCGAGCAAGTCAAATTCCGTAACGGCGTTTATGCGTATCTCGGTGGTGAAATGGGGTTCCATCTCAATGTGGGTGGGACGCTCTACACATCCATGAACGGTTCGCGTGCATCGCGCGAATTGAGTGGCGCCGATACCTTTGATGATCTCGTCATTGGGAATTTGACCGGTACAGCCAGCACGAGTGGTGGTTCAACCACTGGCGATGGCTCGGTAGTCATGACCTATACCAAAACAATCAGCGCCCGCGTGTATACCGTGGTGCGTTCGATTTCCTATACCTACCCCAACCGCTACTACAAAGAATCCTACAAGGTGGTCATTCCCACTGGCAATATTGCCACCGTCAAACTCTACAAGGGTGGCGATACTGCTCCAGGACAAACACCACCGACTGGTGATTACGACAAAGAAGCTCATGGCATGCTGACACTGTCACCCATGCGTGACGTGACCAGCGTTGAGACAGATAGCCAAGCGATCTTTGGTATGCGCGAAGTTATTCGCTCAGCGAGTATGTCGACGTTCCAAGGTGCGGTGGCACAATACTATACGCACCCGTATCCGAGTGTGGTCGCAGGTGGTGATATCGGCGAATATGCTGAAAACGACCTCGTCAATACCGCCAACACCCACGACTCAGGCTTCATGATTCAATATACGCTCGGGAGTACACCAGGGACATATACCGTCGAGAATTTGACGTATGTGGGCAAACAAGCCGTCAACCTGGAAGCAACCTGGCTCGACGAAACCGTGAGTGGCATCGGCCATCTTTACTTGACACTCAATAACTCCATGCTGACCAACGCCTCAGGGCTTGGCTTCACATTTACCTTACCTGCCAACTTGGTGTACGGTACCATCAACAATACCTGTGGTGCCACAGTGAGTGTATCGGGGAACACATTGACCGTATCAGGGGCGGCAGTCAACGCCCTCGACAATTGTATGATCGACTTCGACGTCGGTGCTACGGCCAATGCAACATACACACTCACGTCGAGTAGCGTGAGTGGGTTGACAGGCACTGGCATCGAGAATGCAGTGGGTAAGTCATCCGTGACCTTCACTGGGGTTTCACCGACATTCACGATTACTCCCACACCGTCTAATACGTCGACCCCGACACGCACTGCAACCCGTACGGCGACGTCAACAAATACGGCAACCAATACGCGCACCAATACGCCGACACCAACGGATACGTCGACCCCGACGAACACGTCGACGCCAACGGATACCGCAACACCAACGGACACGTCGACCCCGACGAGTACAAACACTGCGACCAATACGCCGACACCAACAGATACGCCAACACCGAGTGATACGTTGACCCCGTCATTGACTCCCAGACCCAATCAGCTCAACAAAGCAGCGATTGGTAATGCCTTCGTCCTCGGATTGCTCAACAACGGCACACTCGTCACCTGGGGTATCAACACCTATCAACAGGCAACGATTCCGTCAGCACTCAATGGCATGCTCTTCAAGGATGTCGCTGCTGGTATCGGCCAAGCATATGCACTGGCAGGCAACGGTGATCTGTACACCTGGGGCGAGAATCTGTATGGTGAGGGTGAACCACCCACCGAAGCATTGACCAACGTCAAAGCCATCGGTGCTGGTGCTCGCTTCGCCTTTGTCATCACACAGGACAACACCGTCGAAGCATGGGGACGTAACGAGTGGGGGCAAACCAACGTTCCACCCTTCTTGTACGACACCACATCAGCGAATGTTGTTGCCATCGATGGTGGTGACCGCCATGCCGTAGCACTTCGTGGTGATGGTACCGTCGTTGCATGGGGTGATAACCGCGCTGGACAGGCCAGAGTACCCGCAGGTCTGCGTGACGTGATTGCCGTCAGCGCTGGTGAAAATCACACCTTGGCATTGCTTGACAACGGTCGTGTGGTTGGCTGGGGATCAAACTCCAAAGGCCAGATTTCGATTCCTGCAGGTGCAACAGATATCATCAAAATTGCTGCAGGGCGTGAATGCTCGCTGGCAGTTAAATCCGACGGCACACTCGTGACATGGGGCAATCTGACATACACGTCATTCCCATTCACCGCACGCCGCAACGTCATCTTTGTCGACTCCGCCAACCAGAACTCGATTGTCGGTCAATCATCGGGCGCGATTGTCGTAGCTGGTATGGCAGCAGGGAATGTGATGTCATCCCGTACATCAACTGCCCTGCCGGCGATTAGCCAGACGCCATCCTTGACGGTCACACAGTCTCAAACCAAGACGCCATCCTCGACCAAGACGCCGTCACGGACACGTACACCGACCCGGACGCGCTAACATACCTATCACACAAAACCGCGCCATGTTGCTCTGCAACATGGCGCGGTTTGCGTTTGGTTAGTGTGACATGCCACCGTCTACCGGCAAAATGACACCCGTAATATACGGTGCACTCGCCAAAAAAAGGACGGCTTCGGCGACATCACGGCCGCTGCCCACCCGTTGCAAGGGAATTGTTTTGATCACGCGTTCAATACGTACTGCATCCCAGTCAGCGGCAGGCAATACCAAGCCAGGGGCCACGCCATTCACCCGGACCATCGGCGCGAGCTCACGTGCGAGCGCAGTTGTCATCGTGGCGAGGGCACCTTTGCTGGCCAAATACGGCGTATAGTGACGCCACGGCCGATACACACCCGCATCACAGATGTTGATGATTGCCCCCTGTGCCTGTTGCACGTGCGGCAACGCCTGCTGAATGGTGTGAAAGGCGGCTTTGACATTCAGAGCGAACAAGCCATCCCAATCTGCGTCACGCACCTGGCCGATGGGCGTCTCTTGCCAGATACCCGCATTATTCACCAAGACATCAAGTGCCCCATACTGTGCCACCACCGCATCTACGAAGGCTTCTGGCTGACCCGTCTGAGTCAAATCACCCTGCCACATCCAGACCGACTGCCCCTGTGCCTGCAATTCGGCACAGAGCGCGTGGGCTGCAACCTGGGATTGATGCACACTCAACGCGACACGCATGCCAAGCTGTGCAGCCAAACGCACGATGGCAGCCCCGAGGCGATGCGCCCCTCCCGTCACTGCTATTACTTTGTTATGTAATCGTGATTCGACCCACATCGTCATTCCTCTTTCAGGCGCATAGTGATTGTGTTACGATAAATTGAGCAATAACAACCACAAGGATGCGTATGCCAATCAGTACGTTTATTTTTGATTTTGATGGCACAATTCTCGATACCGAATCACAAGACTTCGTCGTTGTCAGTGAAATGTGGCAGGCACACGGACAGACACTCGACATCGGCGAATGGCGCAAAGGACTGGGGACCGTGGGGGGCTTTGATCCATACGATGCCCTCGAAGCCGTACTACAACGCCCCATCGACCGCGTACACTGGCGCGCCATCAACCACGAACGCTACCACGAGCGTGTCATGCAACAACCACTCCGCCCCGGCGTTGAAGCCCTGTTTGCCTATGCTGAGACACAACGCATGACACTCGCCGTCGGGTCAAGTGCCGATCGCGCCTGGGTGACCCGTTGGTTGACCCATCACCAACTCATCACACGCTTTGCGACGATAGTCACGCGTGACGATGTGGTGCATGTCAAACCATCACCAGAAATATTCCTCACCGTGGCAAATAACATCGGTGCATCACCCGCATCGTGTGTCGTCTTTGAGGATTCTGCCCATGGTGCCACGGCAGCCGCCCGTGCCGGGATGCGGTGCGTGGCGGTGCCCATCCCCGCGCTGGTCGATGCCTGGATGCCACCGACATCCCTACGCCTCAATACCCTTGCTGATATGACACCAGCCCAACTCGTACAACGCCTAGCCGGGCTGGGAGCTGCCCCCGTGCACACCGTTGAGAAATAAATCAACCAACGTGTGACTCAATGTGCTGACGTCGTAGCCGCGCGCCGGCATCAACGCAAAGGGATAGAGCAATCCGAGCAGTGCCCATGTGCCCATTTGCACGTCGATGTTGGTACGCACATCGCCACGCTGCTGCCCTTCACGGAGAATCGTGCGCAAACGCTCGATGAATTCACGATCGTAGCGCTGGGCAAATGCCTTGCGTTGCACATCACCGAGATGCTGCAACTCGAACATGGCGAGGCGCATCGCCGCCCGTTGTACGGCATTGAGCCCCAGCAACCCATGCACCACCGCCACCAAACGATCATGCGTGGCAGCGTGCGCCTGCATCCCCAGTGTGACCATGCGAATTAATTCAGTGAGCGACTGCTCCATAATCGCCAATAGCAATGCTTCTTTGTCAGTAAAATGGTAATAAATTGCTGCTTTTGAGGCATTGACCGCTTCGGCCACCTCGCGCATTGATACGGCATGGTAGCCCGAGGCGACGAACCGTGTCGCCGCCTCGTTGAGAATGCGTTCGCGCAAATCGAGTGTCATCAAAAATCCCAGCGGAACAACGGACGTGCCGTTAGTCCAGCCCACGGAATCGATGCCAGGATGACCACAATAGCAATGGTAAAGAAAATGGCTGCTGCCCGATGTTTGGCTTGATCATCGGCAGCCTTTTTGACGCGGCCGGCACCGATATGCGCAAGTGCCACGGCTACCACCATCATCGACATATGCTCAACCGCCCAAAACCGCACGACGCTGTCTTTCATGGCATTACCCATATTACTGAACGCAGCAGTGGTGATGGGACTCAGGAACCCATACAACACCAGCCCGATCACCAACTGAATGCTGGTCGTATTGACGAACCACGAGGCAAAACGAGCCTTGGTGGCATCCCATACCGCCCCGCCTGACCAGCCACGCCAGGCCTGTACACATACCAACAGTGCACTGATTACGACCGCCCAGCGCAGCCATGAATGCAAAAACAACGTGATACTATACGCAGTCATTGTGACTCCCTTCGATGAACCAATACCCACGGCACCGCAATGGATGCACTCGTTACTATGATAAAGCAATTCTACGCAATTGAGCAACACCCGAACGCCTTAACTCACCGCAGCAGTGGCCGTTGCACGTGGCTTCAACCAAATTCCCAACACCACCAACGCCACCATGATATAGGCGGTGGCCGCCATGGCCAACGCATAGCCGGCTGTGGTATCTGCTTGTGAATTCGCCACCGCCCCCATCATGGCCGCCCCAATCATCTGCCCCACACTGATGGTAATCGTGAGCAAGGCTTGGGCAGGTGCACGCTGACTCGGCTCTGTTTCACCGAGCATCATATAGCGCAAGGCGGCACCAAGGAGCACGGCGATTCCGAAGCCAAAAATCACCGCGAACGCATAATACATCGTCAGCTGCGTCGGCCACCACGCCAGAATGAACAATCCAACGGCCATCAACACTACACCACTCATCACCACCGGTTTGGCCCCCTGCGTGTCAAGTACCCGTCCCGACAAGGGTGATGCCACTGCCATGGCAAAGACGAGTGGCAACAGTTGGAAACTCGCCGTTGACTCACTCATGCCGTAGGCACTGACAAGTAACGACGGGATGTACAATGTCACTGCTTCAGCAACACCTGCACCAAAGGCGAAGGCCAAAATTACAACTACCTGGCGCCGTACAAATAAATCCATCTGAATAATCGGGTCGACGGCACGGCGCTCGATGGGGATCAAGAGTGGCAGGCTCAATACGGTCAAAATGAGCGACAACACGCCCGGCGTCGTCAGCGACAACTGTTGCTGCGCGATGATGGCACCAAGTGCCTGCAAGCCGATGGCTGCATTGATAAGCATGAAACTGAGCACCACCGCACCCAGCCAATCAAATGGCGCCGTGGTATTACCACCACCCACCGGCAACAAGCGTACCCCCAACACGATAATCAGGACCATGATGGGGATATTGACCCAGAACAACCATGGCCAACCAAACAACAACAAGACGCCACCCAGAATGGGCCCAATCAAAAAGGCGATGCCGAAAACGGCGCCAATCAGCCCGAGGGCCCGCCCGCGCTGCTCCACCGGGAATACGTCACCCACCACGGCACTTGCGACGGGGAATATGCCACCTGCACCGAATCCTTGGATGGCACGCCCCACCAACAGCATGGTGGCACTCCCGGCGGTCGCGACGACAACTGACCCCACCCCAAACAACACCACACTCGCCAAAAAACTACTGCGCCGCCCAAAGCGATCTGATGCTTTGGCCAGCAAGGGCGACGAAACCAGATTGGCTACAATGTACATGCCAAAAATCCACGAGGCACTCGCTGCATCTAACCCGAATTGGGCCCGAATCGCCGGCAAGGCGGGACCGGTAACCGCAATATCGAGGGCTGCCATTAATACCCCGATGAACAACACCAACAACAACCGATTCCGCTCTCGATCTGTCATTGTTATCACACTTTCTACAAACTGACCGCTCGGTCAGTATCGTGGTAAATGGAATTTTTGTCAAAATTATGAATTATGAATTATGAATGCGGAGATGCTCCGTCTATTCGACACATCTGGTGTGCGTGTGTTTGTTGTCCGGGCGAATGTTATTCGCCCCTACGAGCGACCACGCGTCCGTGCACGGGCGAATG
>CAZIKU010000065.1:0-13523 GCA_964539815.1 uncultured Klebsiella sp.
GTCACCTTTGCGTCTCTGCGCCCTCTGCGTGCGCCATATATCACGGTTCGGGACGGCATGAATTGACGCTTGGGGCGCCATACAATGACGCCCCTACTACGACTACGACGAAATTCATGATGACAAACCAATTTCGGGCGATATGGTATTAAAAATACTTCCGCCTGCGGTGCAGAATGTATTAAAAATCCCACTTGAGGGAGTATTTTTGGCGCAAGGGCGTATCAATGCACCACCAAACCAGCAACGCGCGGCCTCGATTGGCGTAGGTATTGTCCTCATTCATAATTCTTTATTGTGCATATGGTACAATCTGCCTTAAGAATGCGCAATACAAAGGATTGCTCTTATGCGTGATGATATTACCAATTCCGCCATCGAAGATTATCTGAGTGGCTTGATGCCACCGCGTCCATCACCACTCAGCGACATGGAACGCATCGGCCGCGAACACGGCTGGCCACTGGTCGGTGCCGTCGAAGGGCAGTTTTTGTACATGCTTGCCCGCACCAGCGGCGTGCGTGACGCCCTCGAAATCGGCACTGCCACCGGGTATGCGGCCATCTGGTTGCTGCGTGCGCTGGTGCAGCATCCCGATGGGCGCCTGACGGCCATCGAACGTGACCCCGAGCGTTTTACGCGTGCGCGTGAGTGGGTGGCCAAGGCCGGCTACAGCGACCGCTTTTCTATTCACGAGGGTGACTGGTTCCGCGAGTTGGCCAATATGCGTGGCCCGTTTGATCTCATCTTCCTCGACATTTTGCGCCACCTCAACAACGAGCGTGAAGCACTCCAGGCGCTCGAATTGTGTGTGCCGTTGTTGCGCCGTGGGGGGATTTTGGTGGCTGATAACGTGCTGTGTAACGCGCTGGTGCTCGAAGACTCGAGCGAGGCGGCGCCGATTGTGCGTGGCATCCAAGAATTCAATCGTGCCATCATGCACCATATCGATCTCGAGTCGGTGATTTTGCCCATCCGCGACGGCATTGCGGTGTGTCGCCGCCGCTCGTAGTCGCCACCATGTTCATCCGGTTGAGCGCCATGCCATGCGGTGTGGCGCTTATTCGTCTTTTTGGCGGGCTAACTCTTCGATGACGGCGATTTCGGCGAGTGACAAACCAGCAGTTGCCCCCGTATTGGCTTGGATGCTGAGGAGGGCCATGATGGTACTGTGCAGACCCCAACCGACCACGGCAATGGTACAAAACAAGCCAAATGCGGTGAGAATGCTCGCTCCAGTGAGCATCGACATGACGTAGTATGGCGAACCGATGATGCCATAACAAAATGCCTGCAATCCGAAGACGATGGGGATGATAGGCAGAGTGGCCGGCAGCGAGACGCGCCAATACTCATAGATGACCCGTAGCAAAACCATGGCACATAGCGTATGCAATAGCGCGAGGAACCCGCTGGTCGGTAGCCCGAGGGCGGTGATTTCGTTGTCGTACGACCACAGATTCCACGACAATCCGATGCTTTCAACGGCCCAAAAATAGAGAAAAAGCGCACCAATCAGCCCCCAAGTGCCGATATAGCCGATTTGTGCAAATGCACGGCGCATGGTAGCAAAGACGAGCAGTGTCGGAAAGACCAAAATCCAGCCCCCAAGTAACGCCACGACTGGCACGCTTGTACCGCCGATGTAGGATAGCCCAGGGTCGTATGCCACACCATACAGCCAAAACCACAACGGCGAGACCAGCCCACCAAGCATGGCTGCGATGACGACAAAGACAAACAACGGCGATCGTGCCGACAAGCCGGCAAAAACTGACACCATGATGATTACCGCTGTTACTAGGAAAAGGATAATTTCCATGCACACATCCTGTTCCAGTTATGTACCACTATACTCGCGAATTTCGCCATCGATGAGCGTGAAGAGTTTGTCGCTGAGACCATGGGGCTGTTGGCGCACATCACGGGTTATCTGCAGTGAGACGGCCGACACACGGTCAGGATCGTCGTCACTGAACATAATCATGAAATCACGGTTCGGAATGCCAATCAATGTCTCACCAGGAATGGTGCGGGTAGCCTGCGTCAACATGTCAGGCAGCAGAATGCGCGCCGCGTCCAACCCATCGTTGTGATTGAAAATCACTAATTGGTTGCTGCCACTGCCAGTCATCTGGTAGGGCACATCCGCTGAACGGAGTCGCAAATTGGCAATAGCTTGTTCGTGGACCGCGTATTCACTGACGCCCCAGCGGGTAAGCTGTGCTTCGGTCAAATACGAGAGCCGTTTGCCGTCTTGGATGGCGTAGGTGATGATTAAATCTGCCAAAAAGAGCTGGTAGATAATCGGATCGGCGCCGCGGTCGAGTAAATCCGACAACAGCACGATAGGTTTGAGTTGTGGCACAATCAGCGAGGCAATTGCTTGATAGCCCGGGTCAGGGACGCCCTTTTCGCCATTGCTGACGCGCAAGAGCGTCTGTACTACGGCATCAAGGGCATCTGGGCGGCGCCGATAGGCCCGTTCAAACGGCTCAACGGCTATTTCGACGCCGGCAGTGCCACGGAAGACAGTCAACACGCCATCGCGGAATTGTACATCGCTAATGCGTTCGTCGAGGTCGGGCAACGTGGCAATCAGGTGTGCCACAAATGTATCAAAGTTGGTGTCTGGTGTCTGGTTCATACAATCGCTGTGTGAAAATGCGCAACGAGCGTGTCGATTGCAAGCTGAATATGGGTGTGACCGTGAGTGCTGACCGTCAGCTGGGGTGTGGCCGTAACCTGGCCGATATGTGCAAACGGGATACCGTCGAGTGCCGCTTCGAAAGCCTTTTGCTGCGTCGCTGGTACTTCGACGACGAACCGGCTGGGACTCTCGCTGTACAAGCGTACAAACGGATCGGCGCTTTCACTGGGGACTGCATCGAGCTGAATATTGGCGCCGAGTCGCCCTGCCAACGCCATTTCGGCGACGGCTACGGCCAAGCCACCATCACTGATATCGTGACACGCGACAACTGTGCCCTGCTGGATAGCGGCGTGCAGTTGGCGCATCAGACGCGGTGCAACGGCCAAATCGACGCGCGGATGGTGCCAGTGTGCCCCATCAGGAATGCCGGCAATCTGTGCGACGTGTGCACCAGCCAGGGCATTCTGGGTCATCCCCACGATGTAGATCGCGTTGCCGTCCTGCTTGAAGTCGCTGGTCTGCGCGCGTCGGATGTCGGGATGATACGCCAGCGCAGAGATGACCAGTGTCCCGGGAATCGGGATGCGTTGCCCACTCGCTGTGCGGTATTCGTTGTTGAGCGAGTCTTTGCCAGAGATAAACGGTGTGCCATACGCTAATGCTGCATCGTAACAGGCAACGGTTGCTCGTGTCAACCCGCCCATGCGGTCTGGTTGACGCGGGTCACCCCAGCAGAAGTTGTCGAGGACGGTACATGCACTCGGGTCGGCACCGACCGCAACCACGTTGCGTAGCGCTTCGTCGATGGCGGCTAGCCCCATCCAATATGGATCGTACTGACTGAGTTGTGGCGCCATACCGCATCCCACGGCCACCCCTGCCATGCTGTCGGGTCGGATGTGCAGGACGGCCGCATCGCCGGGACCGTCGCTGTGTGCCCCGACCAGCGGTTTGATGACGGTACGACCTTGGATTTCGTGGTCGTAGCCACGGATAATCTGCGTGCGACTGGCAATATTGGGATGGGCGAGCAAGGCGCATACAAGGTCGTTGTGATGCTGTGGGCGCCACGCAGGAGCCTGCGCTGTAGCTGCGTGCCAGGTTGCATCTAGCGTGCGCTGCGGTCGTCCATCATGGAGCATGTGCATGTCGATGTCGACCAGTGTATCGCCATGATGCGTCACCACCAGGCGTTTGCTACCATCGTAGGTGCCAATGGCGGTGGCCTCGACTTCTTCGGCGGCACATAGCTGCATGAGCGCTGCGAGGTGCCGTTGTGGCACGGCCATCACGATGCGTTCTTGGGCTTCGGACAACCAGACTTCCCACGGTTGCAATCCGGCGTATTTGCGCGGCACCTGTGCCAACTCGACGCGTGCGCCCGTTTGTTCACCCATTTCACCGATTGCCGACGATAATCCACCAGCACCACAGTCGGTGATAGCGCTATACAGGCCGGCGTCGCGTGCGTTGATGACCACGTCGATTAATTTTTTCTCGGTAATCGGGTCACCGATTTGTACCGCACTCCCTGCCTCTTGGGCGGTGGTATGGGTTAGTTCAATTGATGAAAAGGTTGCCCCGTGAATGCCATCGCGGCCGGTACGCCCACCCAGTACCACAATGGCATCGCCCACCCCCACGTTGCGTGGATGTTTGCCTTGTGGGGCGAGTCCCACCGTACCGGCAAAGACCAGGGGATTGGCGATGTAGCCGGGGTCATAAAAGACGGCACCGTTGACAATTGGCACACCGATTTTGTTGCCGTAATCCTGTACACCAGCCACCACGCCGAGGGCGACTTGATGGGTCGGTAGCACATGGCCACCCATCGTGGAGAGGTCGGCATCGCGCGGGCCAAAGCAAAAGATATCCGTGGCTGCAATCGGTTGTGCGGATACGCCGAGTACGTCGCGCAATACGCCACCGAGTCCCGTGTTGGCCCCGCCAAAAGGCTCGAGAGCGGAGGGGTGGTTGTGGGTTTCGACCTTGAACGACAAGTCAAGCTCGTCGTCAAACGCCACAATGCCCGCATTATCCACAAATGCCGAGATGAGGCGCAAATGCTCTAGGCGTGGTGCGGTTTCGTTGGTGGCCTTCATCAGGTACGTGCGTATCAAACTATCGATGTCGGCTTGGGCACCAAGCGCCACCAAGCCAGGATGATGCGGTATCTGAGCTGCCGTTAAATCATGCGGGGTACCACGGTAGCGCACGCGTCCTTTGAACGTCTTGTGGGAGCAGTGCTCGCTCCAGGTCTGGGCAATCGTCTCGATTTCGCCATCGCTGGGGTCACGGCCAATGGCGCGGTAATAAGCCTGAATGGTGCGCATTTCGGCCAAATCGAGCGCGAGTAAGCCTTTTTGACTGAGTGTCACAAGCTCGTCGTCGCTGAGTGCGCGGATGGGGACCACTGTGATGGCGGCGGGACGTTGGGTGGGTTCGGCGAGGTGGGTGAGATACCAGCTGCGGCGTTCGGCCGTGTTGTCTGCGCCGACTGCGTGACAACTCTGGATGAGGTCGTTGTACGCGGGGAGCTGTCCATCCCGTGTCGCATATCGCCGGATGGTGCGCACCTGCGTCAGCCCAGTGATGCCCAGCCGGTGTGCCCCAATCAGGATACTTTCGGCTTCGTTGTCGGTGACACCAGCGCGGAAGGCAATTTCGTGACTCGGGGTGAGAATCGCATCGAGTGTGGGATGCGCCAAATCATACCAGCTGGCACGTTGGATGACGGGATCACACAGCAGTTCTGTGGTGAGTTGGGCAATGTTTGTCGATTGTACGTCACCACCGACCAAATACACTGCACTCATGTGGGGGTCATCAAATGATGTCACCACAATTGCATATGCCGCCATGTTATATCCCCATCAATTATATTCATCTCTCGTAGTATACTCGTTGGCATGATTGATGGTCAAGAACTTGCGCTGCCACTGTATCAGATGATTGTGGTATGATGCCTATGGCTGTAATTCTGATATGAAAGGCATTGGAATGCCACAAACATATATTCCTGCATCACTCGATGATACGGCCAAACAGGCCACTCAACGAGTGGTATATGTGGGCAGTGTACTGACGTTGCCAGGGCTTTTTTTGGCGTTGAGTGGCTTGTTGCGCTACGACGTTGCCTACTATGGCGCCATTGCGAGTTGTTTGATGGCGGCAGCCGTACTCGGCTATGTGGGCTGGCAGTGGGCGGGACGGGTGCGCCTGATCGAAGTGACCGATACGCAGTTGATTGTGCGGCGCCAGCTGTGGCGTGCAGTGCGCATCTCGTTGTCACAGATACATGCAGTAGCGATGGCCGCCTATGCCATCGATGTCCCAGTTGCCCCTTGGGGGACGCGTGGTGGAGTATTTGGGTATGCGGGGGAGTTCGTCTCGACTCGTTATGGTCGGGTGCGCTGTTTGGCGAGTGACCAGGCATTGATGGTGGCCATTAATCGTAATGATTCCACGCTGTTGCTGATTAGTCCGAGCGACCCGGTCTTTTTTGTGGATAGCATGCGCACTGCCCTCACGGCAGCTGGTGTCGATAGAAAGTAAGCATCCATGCGTTTTACGGCGATTGCCCAGGTGCAACTCCCTTGTCTCTTTCAGCATGTCATTGCGGGTGAAACCTACCGTGATGGCCGGCAATACCTACCCACACTGTGGTTTACCCCACACACCGCGTCGCAGACCACAATCCCCATGTCGTCCGTCGCAATCGTGGACCGTCACCACGTCGTGGATACGCAGCTGGTGGGGCAACACGGCGATGTGCAGCTCGTCTTGTTGTTGTCGCCGTTTATGCTACAAAAAACGCCCCACCAACGGGGATTTTGCGATGTGGGATCACCGGCGCGCGTGCCACAGGTGTATGGCCAGGTGACGCATGTTGCTACCTGGGAAGTGCCACACACTCCGCTGCCCTACCAGTCACTCTATTGCGAGTTTGTCATGGATGTGGGTGGTGGTACGGTCGGCGTGCGCACCCACGTGAGTGCGCCTAATCTCGCAGATCGTATTGGCACCGCACAGCTGCAACCCGGCGATTGGGTGGTCGTGCCACGCCCGCGCATTGACGTGCTCGGCTTTGTCCCGCATCGTGACGCAAAATAAGCATTTGATGAGGAATAATTAAAAATAATCTTTGACATTGAATGAGATTGTGATATTATACACGTACTGTTGTCGTGGGTTCACGATGGCGGAATAGGAACAACAACGTAACGAGGAGTTTGTTCGTAATGAAAATCTCAGTACGCAAGATTGCCATGGGTCTGGTGTTGGTCAGCGCATTCATCTTGGCCGCATGTGGCGGTGCAAGTGGTGGCGCAGCTGGTGGTCCACTCGACGTCGGCACCGACGGCGAGAATCTCGCTTATGCACCTGCAGCTTTGACTGCCAAGGCTGGCGAGAAAGTTACCATCAACTTCAAGAACAACTCATCAGCACAGAGCCACAACCTCATCGTCGTCAAGGGTGGCGATGATGTAGCCATGGCCGTTGACGAGGCCGCTGCCGAGGCTGGCGATGCCACTGGGTACGTCCCAGCTGACACCAGCAACATCTTGGCCCACACCGCCTTGTTGGCTCCTGGCGCCAGTGAGACCATCGAGTTCACGGCTGCCGAAGCTGGCACGTACACCTTCATTTGCACCTACCCCGGTCACTACGGCGGTGGCATGAAGGGTGTCTTGACCGTCAACTAATTGACAACCAACAAAATCCCCGCGTACGCTGTAAAGTGTACGCGGGGATTTTTGTGTCTCAGTTCTATGCAGCTAGCGCGTTTCGGTGACTTTTTGCAGCCCGAGGGGATTATCGGCGTCGCGCCCACGATAGGCGGCGGTGGCATGGGCCACACGCTGCCATGGCATAATCGCCAATATCGGCGCTACCATTTGGTCACAGGCGGGAATCGGGAGTGCCACCTGGGCATGCTGGAGCATCTCCACATCGTTGCTGACAATCACGAGTGCGGCCTGGTGTGACCGCAGGCGGTCGATGAGTTGCAGCGTATCCTGGCGTGTGGCACCACTATCGCTGGTAATGAGGACAGGGAAGCCGGGTTCGACCACCGTCACCGGACCATGCAGCACATCCGCCGATGAATAGGCTTCTACGGGTAACCCACTCAATTCCTTGATTTTGAGGGCGGCCTCGTACGCCGTCGCATACTGTAATCCGCGCCCCACACTCATGGCCGCAGATGCCCCCCCGAGTAGGACGGCGGCCCGTTGAATGTGCGTATCAGCGATGTGCAGACAATCATTGGCGAGCGCTGGCAGTTGGGCGATGGCCTGTTGGAGTGCGGTATGTGCACTGAGCGCTTGCACGAGGAGTGCAATACTCACCAACTGATTCGTGTAACTTTTGGTGGCAGCGACGCTCAACTCTGGCCCAGCACAAATATCAATGTGGTGTGCTGCCGCTGTGGCTAGTCGTGACGTTGCGTTGTTGGTGATGGCGACAGTCAATGCCCCACGGTGTCGGGCCCGTGTGATGACATCACAAATATCCGGAGATCGCCCTGATTGGGAGATGCCAATCACCAGTGCTTGCTCGTAGGCCAAATCTGCATCGTACAGCGTCCCCAACGCGGGGGTGGCCAAGGCAACCGGCCAGCCGAGCACGATGCCAAAGAGATATTGTGCATAGCGCGCCGCATTATCGGATGTGCCACGGGCTGCGATGACCACATAGCGCGGCTGATAGCGCAGAATTTCAGTGGCAATGGGATTGATCTGTGCCTGTTGTGCGATGGCAGCGGCGAGTGCCTGTGGTTGCGCAAATATTTCGCTGCGTAATTGACTCATTGCGTGCTCCCCACATTGATTGAAATTGCCCTATTATACTCTGCTTTTTGCATGCGTTGCGTGTTCCACCAGCTGTGGTATATCTCATGTATGTGAAATTTATAACAAAAATTATCGAATCTTGAACGATTATTCATATTTCATTAATCTTGTTCCCCGAAGCTAAAGAGAGCAGACAAAGAAGCAACGAGTGACTGTGATAACTCGTTTCGTCGTCAGAGACCACATGGTATGCGAGTGTAATGCGTATGCAACAGACAACGACTGAGTATTATACGGCACAACCCTTCGATTACATTGTGGCGAATCAATCATTGGTGTCGCTGCGCTTGTGCAAAGCGGATTTGCATTTGCACACCACCTATAGTGATGGGTCGTGTACCCCGCACCAACTAATTGATCACGTGGTAGCGCACACCGATGTGCAGGTGATTGCGGTGACAGATCATGACGAAATCACTGGAGCCTATATTGCGCGTGAATATGCGCAAGAACGAGGCATTGATGTCATTATTGGCGAGGAAATTTCATCGCGCGAAGGACATATTCTCGCCTATTTCATCCACGAACGTATCGCACCCGGCATGTCGGCGCGCGACACGATTCGTGCCATCCACGAGCAAGGCGGATTGGCGGTAGCCGCCCACCCCTACGACTGGATGGTGCGCTCGCTGGGACGATACGGATTACTAGAACGGGCTGTCGGCACAGACCCTGAGTGGGCATTTGATGCAATTGAGACGCTGAATTCCAGTTTGTTCCCGCGCTATGCGAATGTGACCGCCCAGCGTGCCGCACGGCACCTGGGATTGCCGATGATTGGTGGCAGTGATTCGCACCAACTTGGCACGGTCGGCTATGGGTATACGCTGTGTGCGGGGCGCAGTGCTGCCGACGTACGCACGGCTATCGTGCACGGCCAGACGCGCCCGGCGGGTGTCAACTGGAGTTACACCGATCTGGCGATTGCCACGAGTCAATTGGTGCGACGGGTGTCGTGGGCCGGAGTCACACTGGCCATGCGCAGTATGGGTATCGTTTCGTAATTGGGGTGTTCTGTGGTACGCTGTGCAGAGAGACAGTGATTATCACGGAGGTAGACGATGAGCGACGCAGCCCGAGATTTTTTGATGCGTTTGTTGCAAACCACGAGTCCATCTGGCGACGAAATCGCCGCATCCCGTGTGTGGCGCCGCGAGGCCGAAACGTTTGCTGATACGGTGTACGGCGACGTGTTGGGGAGTTCGTTTGCGGTACTCAACGGTAGCCATCCACGCGTATTGTTTGCCGGTCACATCGACGAAATCGGTCTGATGATTTCGCATATCGATGACAAGGGCTTTTGTTACTTCCAGCCGATTGGTGGCTGGGACAGCCAAGTGCTAGTCGGTCAGCGCATTCGTATTTTGGGGCGCCAGGGGCTCGTGCGCGGGGTCATCGGCAAAAAGCCCATCCACTTGATGACACCTGATGACCGCAACAAAGTCTCCAAAATTGACGATTTGTGGATTGATATCGGTGCAACGTCGTTCGATGATGCCAATGCACTCATCAGCGTGGGGGCGTCTGCGGTAATTGACGCCGACCCGATGGTGCTGGCGAATGGGCGGATTGTCGGTCGTGGGGTGGACAATCGTATCGGTGCGTTTGTGGTACTCGAGGCGTTGCGCTTGTTGGCCGCCGAGCGCCCACAGGCGAGCGTGGCAGCGGTGGCAACTGCCCAAGAAGAAATCACCTTTGCCGGGGCACGGACGTCGGCTTTTGCGTATGATCCGCAGGTGGCAATTGCGGTGGACGTGACGTTTGCGACGGATCATCCGCGCGCATCGCGTGAGTCGCAGGGCAATATTACGATTGGTGGCGGTCCGGTATTGACGCGTGGATCGGCCAATGCACCGATGCTCTTTGAGATGCTACGTGACACGGCTGAGCAGGCGGGCATTCCGTACCGGATTCAGGCGAATCCGTCACGCACGGCAACAGACGCCGATGCCATTCACACGGCGCGGGCAGGCATTGCCACGGCGGTGATATCGATTCCCAATCGCTACATGCATTCCCCCAACGAGATGATCGATATCAACGACGCGTTGAATGCGGCACGATTGATGGCTGCATTTGTGCGCCGGCTCACGGCCGATACGTCGTTTGTGCCACGATAACGCACGAGAGAGTGTGCCGCAGTGTCCATCTGGGCACTGCGGTTTTTTTGTGGATAAATGGGGGAAATACGGTGTGAAACCGGTGGACGAAGTTGTGGATAACCTGCGGATGCGTGGGGCATAAGCCGTGGAAAAGTCATGAATTGGTGATTGTGATGGAGTTATTCACAATGTGGATAACTCGTGGAAAACGCGTGTACATGTGGTGGAACGCTGGCGGATAACAGGAACGGCACTGTGGATTATCCACAGTGCCGTTCGTGAGATTGATCGCAGTGGTGTTATCCCGCGATTGCCGCCCATTCGTCGTAGCGTGTCTGCAGGAGCTGTTCGAGTTCGCTGTAACGGGCAGCGAGGGCGGCGATTTTTTTGGGGTCGGTTTCGTTGCCGGAGAGGCTCGTCGCCACCGTTTGGCGTTCGGCCTCGAGGGTAGCAATCTCTTGTTCGAGTTGTTCGCCACGGCGTTGGCGTTTGCGCGCTTCGCGTTCTTGTTCGCGGGTGGGTACCGCCGTTGGCGCAGGCTTGGCGGGATTGGGCGTGGCAACGGCTTTCGGTACGTTGGGCGTGGCGAGTGTGGTGGCTTTTTTGTCGCGTTGTTCGACAAATTCACGGTATTCGCTGTAATTGCCATCAAAGACGGTTATTTTGCCTTCGTCAACAATCCACAGCGTATCGGCCACGGCATCGATGAAGTAGCGGTCGTGCGACACAAACAGGAGCGTGCCGTCGTATTCGTTGAGCACGTCTTCGAGGGCTTCGCGGGCACCAATATCGAGGTGGTTGGTCGGCTCGTCGAGGATGAGCAGATTGCCACCGATGAGGGTGAGTTGTGCCAGGGCGACGCGGCCGCGTTCGCCACCTGACAGGTCGCCGACGCGTTTAAAGACGTCGTCGCCGCTAAAGAGGAAGCGTCCGAGGAAGGTGCGGGCTTCGGTTTCTTTGATAGTGGGGCGGATACGGCGCATTTCGTCGAGGATGGTGTTGCTCATCACCAAGCCTTCGTGTGACTGGGCGTAGTAGTTGATTTTGACATTGCTCCCGAGGCGGGCATGGCCACGCAAGGGTGGTAACTCGCCGACCATCGTACGCAACAGGGTTGTTTTGCCGGCGCCATTGGGCCCCATCAGGGCCACGCGCTGTTGGCGGCGCAGTTGCAACTCGGGGATGGTCAGCAAGGTGGTGTGTTGATTGTTGGGCAGCACATAGCCGATGCCTAGGCGTTCAAATGCAAAGACGATATCACCACCACGCTGATTGGCTTGCATGGCGAGGGTGAGTTTGCGTTGTTGATCGGGTCGGTTGAGCACGGTTTCATTGCGCCCACTGCCACCTTCCCAGCCTTCTTTGAGGCGTTCCAGGCGGCGTTCGCGGCCACGGGCTTGGGTTGACAGGGTGCTGTTTTTGTAGCGCCGGATGAACGACTCCATGCGCGCGATTTCTTCTTGTTGGGCCTGGTACTGCTTCCACTGCAACTCCATGCGTTCGGCTTTGAGTTGCTGGTATTTCATGTAGCCACCCGGGTAGTCGCCGTCGAGGCGCCCGAAGGCTATTTCGAGGGTGCGGGTGGTGACACGATCGAGGAAGTAGCGGTCGTGTGACACCACGATAAGGGTGCCGTCCCATTGTTTGAGAAAGCGTTCGAGCCATTCGAGGGCAGCCAAATCGAGGTGATTGGTCGGTTCGTCGAGGAGCAAAATATCAGGGCTTGACAGCAGGATGGCGGCTAGGGCAGCGCGAGTTTTCATGCCACCGGAAAACTGGGCGAGGCGCATCGGTCCGTGGTAGGCAGGGTCAAAGCCGAGACCCTCGAGGACGCGCGCCACGGTGCGTTCGATGTCGTAGCCACCGGCATGTTCGAAGTGGGCCAGCAATTCGCCGTAGCGTTCCATGCGGTCAGCCCAGGCAGGATGGTCGGTATCGGCGATGGCAGATTCGAGCGTGTTGATTTCGCTACGCATGGTGTGCAGGTGTTGCAACGCGTCGTCGCACAGCCCACGTAGCGTCTGATGCTCGTCGAAGCGGGCTTCTTGGGCGAGATAGGCCATGCGGATGCCGCGTGCCGGTGAGATGGCACCACTGCTAGCCGATTCTTCACCGGCGATGATGCGTAGCAGCGTACTTTTGCCAGCACCGTTGACACCAACGATGGCCACGCGTTCACCACGGGCCACATTGAAGCCTACATTCGAGAAAATATGCTCAGCACCGTAGTATTTGCCGACGTTGTGAATTTGCAGAACTGACATGGTACCTCGTGAATTAGCGCGACCGCATACTCTGCGCAACGTTGGCGCCGATGACTCCACCTAAGAGGGAAAATCCCAGCGCAATAGTGCCAGTAATGAGCCCGATAATCGTCATCACAAAAATCAGCATACTGGTAATGGCCTGCCACATGCTGTTGTCGACGGTCATGCCAGGCTGGATACGTTTGGCTTGGTCGAGGGCTTCTTGTAGCAACGAATCATTGGCGAAGTAGGCCACCAAGATGCCACACACCACCCAAAAGAGCAACGACCCCGTGAGTGCGCCGCACCCGGAAATGAGGCCAGCGGTCAATCCCTGATTGGTGACGTTGTCGCTGTGGTCGTGCCAGATCGTGGCAAAATAGCCGGCGGCAACCGCCAATAGCAACGATGCGATGGGTGTCGCACAGCACAACAACAATCCCGAAGGTCCCTGGTTGGTAAATGTCGCAGGAATCAATGCCATTATGACGGCGCCGATGGCAACGATTGCCTGTGGCGCGAAAAAAACAAGTCCTGCTTTGCTTCCTGAACTCATCGCATTTCTCCTGCATAGGGTACATGCCTATTTTGTATTATACCAACCATGGATGTGGAATTATGAATTATGAATTATGAATTATGAATTATGAATTATGAATTATGAATT
>CAZIKU010000066.1:0-13473 GCA_964539815.1 uncultured Klebsiella sp.
GGGACAAGTAGAGGCCAAAGGCCAGCCCTGCGGCAGCGCAGGCGTGTGCCAACTCGCCTACCACGTCTCCCTGCCCGTTGCGCCACGGGCTGTGTTTGACCGAATGGGTGGTGTAGTGCGACGGCCACAAACAAAAGCCGTCGTGGTGCTTGGCGGTCAGAATCAGCCCCGTCATGCCGCCAAGTTTGGCGGTGTCGACGATTTGGCGGGCATCGAAGTCGGTCGGGTTGAAGACATCCGGCGACTCGTTGCCCAGCCCCCATTCGCGGTCGGTGAAGGTATTGACGGTGAAGTGCAGAAAGCCGTAAAACTCACGGGTGTGCCACACCCGCTGACGTGGTGATGGGATGGCCCCATAGGGGGTGAATGGATCGATGCGCATGGCGTAACCTAGGCCTGTGCCACGGCGCGGGTCAGGTTGGCAAAGCCGACCTCCAGCGCCCACTGGTTTTCTTCGAGACCTTCGAACTCCAGCGATACCGTGCCCGTGTAGCCGGCTTTTTTCATAATCGTCAAACATTGCACCACGGGGACGACACCAAAACCGACCACCGTCCCGGCCAGGTAATGCCCGGCGCGTGAGGTGAACCAGCCGGTGCCCGGGTTGGGCAGGGCGCCGTCACGCACGTAGAAGTCTTTGGCGTGCACGTGGAATGCGTATGGTGCCAGTTTGCCAAAGGCCACTGCTGGTGATTCGTCGGCGCACAAAAAGTTGCCCATGTCGAGCAATAGCCCGAAGTTGTCGTGCGCCACGCCACAGACTAACTGCTCGATGCGGTCGGCATCCTGGACCATGAAGCCATGATTCTCGACCATGGTTTTGACGCCGTGGGCGGCCGCGTATTCGCTGACGTCACGGCAGGCGCGGATGAGGGTGGGCAGGGCATCGGCGAAGCTTTTGCGGCGGGCGTGAGCGGGGAAGCCAAAGGTGGCGTCGTGGCGCATGCCGGGTGCACCGAGGGCTACGGCGATGGCGACTTCGTCTTTGACGCGGGCGATTTCGCGGTCGGTATCGCCGCCGCTGCCCGTCAAAAAGTCAGCACCAACGGTGAAGTTGCCCACGGTGATGCCGATTGCGTGGCAATGTGCCTTGAGTTGGTGGGCATAGGCTAGGCGATCAGCCCCGGCGGGTAGGCGCAGTCCCTCGACTTCAAAGACGTCATACCCCATGGCTTTGGCACTGCTGGCCGCCTCGATGTAGGTCATGCCTTTTTTCATCAGGCGCGCAAAACTATAACTACTAATTCCGATATGCATGGTATTCCTCTGGTAAAACAGGTGCTACCAGAATTGTACCCCAATGTACATCAATACAGTGCGGGGGTGGGTCACATGACCCACCCCCGCATCCCGATGTCTTAGCGATTGCGAATTTTGAGTTGGCGGTCGAGATCGCGTTTCACGTCGCGTTCAGCGATGGCGTGGCGCTTGTCGTGTTGTTTTTTGCCTTTGGCGATGCCTAGTTCGACTTTGACGAACTGATTTTCAAAGAAAATACGCAACGGCACAAACGTATATCCTTGGCGGGTGATTTTGCCGATGATATCGTTGATTTCTTTGCGCCGGAGCAACAGTTTGCGCTTGCGCTCGGGGTCACTACGTACGTGCGTGCTCGCCTGTGCATATGGCGAAATATTTGCGCCGTAGAGCCATGCTTCGCTGCCTTCGATGCGCGCATAGCTACCACGCAGTTGTACTTTGCCAGCGCGGATTGATTTGACTTCGCTGCCGCTCAACGCAATGCCGGCCACGTAGCGTTCTTCGATGAAATATTCGTGAAAGGCATTGCGGTTGTCTGCAATCGTTTTGCCTGATTGTGCTTTTTGTTGGGCGCCCATGTCATTCCTACCTGCTCAATATCGTTTTATCATACACGCAATCATCATTTATTGCCACTCTATGACGACGTCATCCACAATAATGTTGTAGGAATCGGCTTGATAGTTGCCATCAGGCTGGATTGCGACTGCGAGTTGATCGGGCGCTGTGGGCTCGTGGATCGGCGCATAGGCGCGGTTGATGGTGATAGTGGTGTCGTTGATGGTCATATCGTCGTAGACCACCTGTTGATCGGCGATATGCCCCGTCATGCGCAACGAGTGCCACGTATTGGGTGCCAATGGCTGGTTGAGCCCAATGTCGTCCCAGTAGTGCGTCGGATCGGCCGTCCAGATGCGCCAGCGCGGTGTGTCGCCACAGCCGTTGGCACCGGGTCCTACGTTCATCCACTGCAACGCCCATTCCGACCAGACATGGTCGATGCGTTTGCCCATGACGAATTCCAAGGCTTGGATGCGTGATGGGGCGGCGCAGTTGGCCATCGTGGTATCACTGAAGCGAAAACTCAGCGACAACGTGAAGTGTGTGGCTGTACTGGGGAACGGCGTCACTGTCGTATAAAAATGCGGACTGGTGTAGGCATCACCGTGGAGCAGGTCGAGTTGGAGTGCTCGCCCATCGCGACTCGGGTCGCTGATGCGCGTGATGGTACCAGACACGAGGCGACTGGGCGGATCGATAGTCCATGACCAGGCCTGTTCGTC
The DNA here is from genome assembly GCA_964539815.1 of uncultured Klebsiella sp. Lineage (GTDB taxonomy): Bacteria > Chloroflexota > Chloroflexia > Chloroflexales > Roseiflexaceae > UBA965. Next base: position 2,544 of record CAZIKU010000066.1, read on the forward strand.
GAGGTGGTCGGCACGATTGGCGCTGATGGGAGTCGATGTGGCAGGAGGCGGTGGTACCGTCGGCTGTGGCGGTGGTGTGGGCGTACATGCCACCACCACCAGCCACAGCACGCAGAGTATGTGTCGGTGCCACCCGTGCATCGCTAGACCATGCTGTGGTGGGCGTTGTGTAACCGCTCGACGATGGTGGTGCGGTCGGGAATCGTGGAGATGCCTAGCCCCTCGACGCTGGCAGCAGCGACAACCGCAGCAAACTGAGCGGCGTCGATGGCGTTATGTGTCTCGTGGTAGCGTACCAGCAAGGCTGCTGCAAAGACGTCGCCGGCACCGGTGGGATCACGTTCTATGGCCGGGTAGGCGTTGATGTGGTGGAGTTGCCCGTTGAGATAGATATCAGCACCGCCTGCCCCACGAGTGAGTGCGACGATACCACAGTGTTGGGCGTAGCGTTCGGCCACGGTGTGATCGCCGTGTACATCTTCGATGCTCATCACCAATATATGGACCTGTGCGAGCAAGGCGGGATCTGGGTTGAAGGGTGTGTATTGGATTTGGCACGGGAAGGGTGGCTGCCACGTGCGCATCATCCCTTGCGGGGTCATGCCAATCAGGGCATTGGGGAAGTGTGTGACGATATCGAGCGGTGTTTCGGCCAAAATCGGACCCAAATGCACGATGGCAGGATTACGCCAGGCCACCGGGATGTCGGCAAAGGTGAGTGGTTGGGCATCGCCATGCAAAAACTGGATGCGCCCTGTCGGCGTATAGCGATTCTCGAAAATCGGCGCGTGGCTGTGACTGACGCTGGCCACGGGCACATCGCTGGGCCAGTCTGGTGGCAGGACTGCCTTGGCTGAGACGATGGCGGGATGATGATCGAGGCGTTGGGCGGTGCGTGCCGCATACAGCGACGTGCCGCCGGGAATGGTACGACCATCAGGGAGCAAGTCGCTAGTAATATGACCGAGCATCAGGTAATCGGGTTGCATGGGTTGGTTCTTTTCTACGGTATATGCCATTGGTGACATTGTCCATCTACAGGGTGATACGTATCACCAGTCAAAAACGATGTATACGAGACAACAAGAAGCGGTCAGTCGCTTGACGCCACTGACCGCATACAGACGTTGGTGTGGATGAATCAGCTTTTGGCGGGGAAGATGACAATCTTGCGACGTTCGCCTTCGCCGTCACTTTCGGTGTAGACGGTGGGATCATCGCGCAGGGCGAGGTGGATGGTGCGGCGATCGCCACCCGACATCGGCTCGAAGGCGTGGGGGCGACCTGTTTGGCGCACCCGTTCGGCCATGCGCATTGCCATACTTTCGAGCATTTCTTGGCGGCGCTGGCGGTAGTTGCCCACGTCGACAACGATTTGGGGGCGTTTGCGGTTGCCACGTCCTGCGATAAGGTTGACCATGAATTGCAACGAGCGCAATGTGTCGCCGCGGCGGCCAATGAGGAGCCCCATGGCTTCTTCGTCGGCGCCTTCGACATGCAGCGTGATGGTTTCTTCCACGCCGCCGTCTTGGGCGGGTGCAGTAGAGCGTACCGCACTCACAAAGCCTTCGATATCCATGCGTTCGAGCATCTCTTCAAGGACGGTACGGGCATGTTTGATGAGCTCGTCTTCGCTGAGTGGGGTGTCTTCCTGATCATCGTCGACGACGGTGACGCGCACGAGGGCTTCTTCTTCGTCGTTGCCGTTAATCAGGATTTCGATAGCGACTTCATCGCGATCACGACCGAGTTGTGCCAACGCCAAATCCACCGCATCCGCAACGGTGCGTGCACTGATTTCAAGCGATTGCTTGGGTTTCTTCATGGTGTGACCTCATATTCGTGTGAGCAGCGCTACGCCGAGCGCTCGGATGATTTATCGTCGTCGAGGAGCGGCTTCATGACATCCCAGAAATCGACTTTCTTGGCAGCGTCAACCTCGGCGATATGCTTGGCTGCTTCTTGGGTGCCAGCACCGACTACGACGGGTGGTGGAAAGAGCCCAGCACGTGTCGGGAGGAATGTCAGGTAGTTGGCCAGTGCCCCCCAGCCTGAGAATACCCATTGCTGCACCATGGACAACAGGCTACCAACGACCCAGTACAACACGGCCCCAGATGGGAAGGTGAACCCGATGTAGCCAAACAAAATCGGCATAAACAGCATTGTTTGGAACATGGCCTTTTGTTGGGGGTCTTGTACACGTGGTGTTGACATGAGTTGCACGATTAATTGGAAAAGCACTGACAACACGGGCAAGATGTACAGCGTGTCGGGTCGCCCAAGATCGGTCAACCACAAAAAACCACCCGACAACTGTGGCTGGTCAAGGGTGATGGCCGTCAAATTGGTGCCGAGGTTGACCTGACCGAGTGTCGTAATCATGCGTGAAATGGCATGTTCGCCAGGGGCAACACTCGTCAAATGGAACACGGCTTGGTAGATGCCCAAAAAGAGCGGGAGTTGGATGAAAATCGGCAAACAGCCCGACACCGGATTGGCGTTGTTCTCTTTGTAGAGCTTCATCGTTTCCGCTTGGAGTTTTTGTTGGTCTTTGGCGTATTTGCGCTGAAGTTCATTGAGGGCCGGTTGGAGCGCTTGGATTTTGCGGCCAGATTGCAGTTGGCGGATGGTCAGTGGCAAGAGGACGAAGCGTGCCAAGATGGTGAACACAATGATTGCAATACCAGGATTCCCCGTCCACGAATAAAACGTGAGCAGGATGTACTCAAGCGAGGAGACTAAAGAATACCAAATGGCCATGATGGTTCACCTTTGTGTGCGCCCATGGAACTCAACCCATCGACGCGTGCCAACTATTGTGGGGACGACTCGGGAGGATGCCAAATACCAGCGCGGCGCAACACGTGCATGATGGTGTCGTTTAATTCGGCATGCGGCATGGTCGCAATGGTCGGCGACCGCGCAATGACGACGATGTCGCTGTGGGTGCGCAAGCAGTTGTAATGAATTCGTAATATTTCGCGAATTCGCCGTTTGATGCGATTGCGCACCACGGCACTGCCAATGCGTCGAGCGACCACGATACCACAACGCGTGACGCGTTGTCGGGCAGGTGCGACGCTTAACAACAGCACTGCGCCGTCGTAGTGGGATCCACTACTGCGCACACGCTGGAAGTGTGCCGGGCGGCGCAGGCGGTGTTGTCGTTTCACGATGCCCTGCGTACTGCGTCGTTAGCGCGCGGTACGCTGGACGGCGCGGCGCTCGTGGCTGACGGTCAAGCGCCAGCGGCCGGACAGACGACGACGCTTGAGTACGTTGCGGCCGTCTTTGGTCTTCATACGTGACATAAAGCCATGTTTGCGCCGGCGGGGAATGCGCTTGGGCTGCCAAGTTCGTTTGGGCATGATACAACCTCTTCAATAAGCTAGCAACGCTAGCGTCATCTGCATAATCGTGTGGTGCACGATGTGACACACTTCTGCGCATTATAGCCGGTGCGCAATACGTGTGTCAAATACATAACACGGGAGTATGCCATATGGCATACTCCCGTAGCTAAACGACAGACTACTCGTCTTTGCCCGTCAGAGTGCGACGAATCACCGATTCTGGCAATACGCTACTGCGGGTATTGCGGCTACTGGCACGTTCGCGCTTTTCGCGGTTTGCACCACCGAAGCGTGAGGCCAAGTCTTGGATTGAGGCATCGCCCTCGAAGTTTGTGTCGCTACTTTCACCGGAGATGTAGTTTTCGGCGGAGCGCTTTTCGCGGGGGGCACGATCCTCACGCGGACCGCGGTCTTCGCGGGGGGCGCGATCACGGCGTGGGGCGCGGTCCTCACGGGGGGCACGTTCTTCACGGGCGGGGCGCTCGCCGAGGAACGCCGTCAGGCTGATGCGGTTTTTGGCGGTATCGATGTCGATGACGCGCACCTGCAACTCACTGCCGATGTCTGGCTTGTTGCCATCGGGGAGTTCGCTGGTGTGAACGAGCCCATCGCGGCCGACGCCGATGTTGACGAAGACGCCAAACGGCGAATGTCCGCTGACGGTGCCGGTGTAGACTTGCCCGAGTGCGAGCGCGCCAAGTTGCTGTGACCGTACTGCTTGTTTGAGGCTCAAGCTGAGGCGACCTTTTTCGACATCGACTTCGATAATCTTGAAGGTGTAGCTTTGCCCTACCTGCACGGCATCAGTGACTTGGGCGACGCGGGTGTCTGAGAGTTCGGAAATATGCACGAGGCCGTCTTTGCCGACGCCGATATCGACGAATGCGCCGATTGCGGTAGTGCTCTTGACGGTGCCGGTGACGTTGCTCCCCACGGCCAATTCAGCCCATGCCGTGTTGTCAACCTCTTTGCGGCGACGTGGCTGGCGTGGTTGGCGAGCAGGGCGCTCTTGGGTGCGCATCGTCAGGCTGACACGTTTCTTGTCGATGTCAATGCCTATTACACGGACTTGGACTTCTTGGTCGACGCTGACGACATCGGCAACTTTTTCGACACGGGCATCAGCCAGTTCGGAAATATGCACGAGGCCATCGCGGTCGTAGCCAATATCCACAAATGCACCATAGTCTACCAACGACTTCACTTTGCCGGTAAAGGTCTGCCCGACAGTGATTTCTTGGAAGGACTTTTTATTGGGGCGCTTTTCGGCAGCCGGGGTCGCAGATGCCTGATCGGGGGTTCCCGCTGTGGTACCCTCGTCGGTTTGTGCCGTAAGCTTGGTGTCCTGATCGGTCATGTCCTCACATCCTCCTGAAAAAAACCACTATACCCTATTTGCGATTAAGCTCGGATCGTACCAAATCGACGAGTCCGCCTTCGCGTAAGTCATCAAGGCGATAATAATTCCCCTTGAGGTGGAGCGCAAGCTGTCGAGACAAGCCACGCTCAAAAACCGGGTGCTCTGTGTCAATGACCACGGAGCGGATATTGTCTGCCGCGATAAAATCGGCAATCGAATAACTCTCAACCTGTGGTGGCAAATCAGTCATTGCCACATTGGCTTGCCCGTCAGTGAGGAGCACCATGAGCGGTACGACCTCGGGATCTTGGCGCCAGGCACGTTTGAGCACTTCGTATCCCATCATCATGCCACGTGACAGTGGTGTGCGGCCACCGGTCGGCATCGTCTGGAGCATCTTCTGCGCCATTTCCACGCTGTTGGTCAATGGCAACAGGAGTGTGGCATAGTCGCGCTGGAAGGAAACCAACCCGACACGGTCACGACGCTGGTAGGCATCGCGCAACAGCGAAAGCACTGCTTCCTTGGTGGCACGCATGCGTTCGTCGGCCGCCATTGACCAGCTAGCATCGACTACGAAGCAGACTGCATTGCGTGTCTTGCGTACCCGTACTTTCTGGCGCAGGTCACTGCGCCGCAACATGACGGGTTTGGCCTGCTTGCCCTCTGCAACTGCTGCTGCACGCCGCCCAGGTTGTAGATGGGCTGCGTAGCGCAACGTGGCATCAAGCGCCAAGTCGGTGACACGGTGGGCAGTGCGACTAGTCACGTAGCGCCCCTGTTTGCGCGTGGTGCGGGTGCGACTGCGGCGCCCCGGCGAGCGGCGTTCTTGGCGATCACGTTGACCTTCGAGACGTTTGGGTTTGAACATCTCGTCAGCCTTGAAGGCCTTTTCGCCACCACCCTGTTCACTATTCGATTGCGACCCTTGGTCGGTTGCGCCCGCACTCGCGGTTGCGCCTGCGCCCCCTTCAGCTTCCTCCTGGCTATCGCCAGATTGGCTATCTTCAGTCCCGTTCACTGGGTCTTTTTTTTTACCCCGTCGGCATTCGCGACTGATGATTCGTCACCTTCAGCTGCTGCCACCCGGTCGAGAATCTCACCGACCCGGGCTTCATCGAGTTTGACCTCGGTAAAGGGTTGTCGGCGCATACGGTGTGGCAGTGCGAGTTCGGCTGCAACACGAATATCTTCGGCGGCCAGCTGTGTACGCCCTGCCCATGCGGCATGCGTGCGGGCCGTCTCAAGGATGGCGAGGTCGGCACGGTGTCCATCAACACCAAGCTCGAGTGAGAGCGTTGCGACTGCGGCCATGTCTTTGCGTGTGATTTGCACCATTGGCAATAGTGCTCGGGCGTTGACGATTTTGCCAGCAACGTCACGCTCGCTCTCTTTCCATTCACCAATAAAGGTGTCTGGCTCGAGATCGTAGCGCATACGGCGTGATACCACTTCCACACGTCCGTTGACGTCGTGGATACCGGCAATTTCAACGACCAAGCCAAAACGGTCGAGCAACTGCGGGCGTAATTCACCCTCTTCGGGGTTCATGGTGCCGACGAGGATGAAGCGTGCCGGGTGTGACACACTGATGCCTTCACGTTCTACTGTGTTGACCCCCATGGCAGCCGCATCGAGCAGAATATCCACCAAGTGGTCGTCGAGGAGATTGATTTCGTCAACATACAACAAGCCACGATTGGCCTGTGCAAGCAGACCGGGTTCGAAGCGACGATGTCCTTCGGTCAAGGCGTGTTCGAGGTCCAGTGAGCCAACCACACGGTCTTCGGATGCGGCTACGGGCAAATCAACCAAGCGCGTAGCACGTTCGGCTACAGGTAAATCTGGGTTTGTTTCGTAGCGGGCACGGCATGAGGCACACATGGCTGATGGTTGATCAGGAGGGCATCCGTATTGACAGTCGGCAATCACCCGTATGTACGGGAGAATGTGTGCAAGACCACGCACCGCCGTTGATTTGGCTGTGCCTTTCTCACCACGGACGAGAACTCCACCAATCCGCGGATTGATGGCGTTGAGGATGAGTGCCCGCTTGAGTCGGTCTTGACCGACGATGGCACTAAACGGATACACCGGTCGCGCTGTGGTCATGGATGTCCCTTTAACCTGGCCAGCCGGCTCGCACGAGCACGGTCGCCAACAAATGCTCTTTTGTACGGTGCACCATCACATACGTGATGCGCGTAGCACAAATTTTGCCTACGATATGCGGATATTCTCACATGAATATGTGTGACTGTCAAATAATGGGTCCGATAATTTGTTGAAAATTGTGGAATATTGTCTGCGATATCACACCGAATCGCTGTGTATGATACGATGCACATAAATGAACATAATGCGCTTTGACAGGCACAAAAACTCTCGATTACAATGAGGAAACCATCCCTGTCGCTCTTTGCACGATTACCCACAAAGGGAGCAAGTAAGTATGATTCGCCGTGTCACACCATTTACTGCACCATGGCACATGCGTCCAGTGGCGACATTTCAACAGGGACAGTATGCGTCCGACGACCCGACGTGGCTCGAGTGTACGATTCCAAGCCATTGGCAACAACATCCATTGTTGGCGCATTATGTGGGACGTATGGTCTATCGCACGCAGTGGTCGCTACCCGATGCCACGCCCAACCGGCGCCATTTTCTCAAATTCAACGGCATGTTTTACCAGGGGAATATCTGGTGTAATAATCAACTGCTCGGACAGCAACGTGGCTACTTTGCCCCGCACGAATACGACATTACGGCGATTTTGCGTGCAGAAAATACACTCGTCGTCGAATTATCCTGCCCAGAAGAACACAACAAAGTGGGGAAACGCCTGATTACTGGTGTCTTTTCACACTGGGATAGTGCGGATACAACCATGCATCCGGGAGGCATCTGGCTGCCCATTGAACACATCGAAACAGGACCCGTGCATCTGCAAACGGTGGTGTTAGCCACACACACGCTGGCACATGATCATGCCGAGATTCGTTATCGCGTGCACTATGATGCCAATACGACCTGTAGCGGGACGATTCACTGGCGCATCGCCCCACACAACTTCGCCGGCAAAGTCCACGAAGTCCGCACCGTGGTGCATCTGGCTGCCGGGCAACACCAGCTGAGTGGCATGCTGACACTCCCTGACCCTGAGTTGTGGTGGAGCCACGACATGGGGCATCCGTCGCTCTATGAGGTGACTGCGACACTGTGCATCGGTGATGATGATAGTGATAGCTGGCAAGGCATGTTTGGTGTGCGCACGTTTACGATGAAAAACTGGATTCCTTATCTCAACGGCAAACGGTTTTTCATGAAGGGCAATAATTATCCCCCCACCGACATGCGCATTGCGACCGTGACACGTGCCCAGTGTGAGACCGATATCATGCTGGCACGTGAGTGCCATATGAACATCCTGCGTGTGCATGCGCATGTGGCGCATCCGGAATTTTATGCGGCGGCCGATGCCTTGGGGATGCTGGTCTGGCAAGACTTCCCGTTGCAGTGGATTTATGGGCGCGGTATTTTGGATGAAGCACGCCGCCAAGCCACACAAATGGTCACCCTGCTCGCCAATCATCCATCCATTGTGGTGTGGTGTATGCACAACGAAGCAGTACATGTGGCGGACACGCGCGACGAACGACTGCTCACCAAATTGCGTGTCTATGCATCGGTCTTTTTGTACAACTGGAATCGTGATGTACTGGATAGCGCGTTGCAGCGCGATGTGGCCATGCTCGATACGACCCGCCCTACGGTGCGTTCGTCGGGTGAATATGCGATACCGTTGTGGCACAAAGGCACGGATACGCATTTTTATTATGGCTGGTACAACATATATGGGGCGCTGGCCACTTGGGAAAAACTGATTACCACATTCCCCGACAATGCCCGCTTTGTCACCGAATTCGGGGCGCAGAGCTTCCCCAATTACGCGAGTGCGATCAAATTCATGGATACGGATGTGAAGGCGCTCGACGTGGCCACGCTGCAACGCCGGCATTGTTTCCAGCCGGACATGTTGTCCTATTGGATGGATTGGCGGTCTGCACCCAATCTGCAGGCATTGATTGATATGACGCAAGCCTATCACAGCATGGTGAATCGGCATTACATTGACCGTTTGCGTCTGCGCAAATATGCCCCGACGGGAGGGATTTTGCCGTTCATGTTTACTGACGCTAATCCGGCGATATCGTGGGCGATTGTCGACTATTGGCGGGTCCCCAAACGCGTCTACTACGACATGCAAATGGCATTTCGGCCACAGTATATCTTTTGTGTGATGGCGCAGAATCGTGTGGCTTGTGGTGAAGCGGTGACGCTGCCAATTAGTGTGGTCAACGATGCCCAGCATGACGTGGCTACGACCATCGAAATCCAATTACGTGCACCTGATGGCAGTCAGGTTGCCCACAACCATATGCAGCGTACATTGCCCCGTGATTGCATGGCAATGGTCGTCGATGAGTTGCGTATGACTCCCACACAGCGTGGACAGTACGTGTTGACACTGCGGTTGACCACTGCACATGATGCGATGCAACAGCAGTACAATATTGAGGTATGGTGACTTATCACCACCCGAATGGGCATATTGAAACACAGCGAGGTGCGTAATGACGATGTTTGCACGGGCTCAAAAACTCAACGACGAATTGGTGCGCTTGCGCCGCGATATTCATGCGCATCCCGAACTCGGCTTCCAGGAATTCCGCACTGCGGCGCTGGTCGCTGATACCCTGCGCGAAATCGGCGGCATCGACATCCGCACGGGTGTCGGCAAAACAGGCGTAGTGGGCAGTATCGGGACCGGTGATGGTCCCACCATCGCTCTCCGCGCCGACATGGATGCCTTGCCGATTATCGAAGCGACGGGGACAAGTTTTGCCTCTCAGACGGCTGGTGTGATGCACGCCTGTGGTCACGATGCACATACGGCGATTCTGTTGGGTGTGGCGCATCTGCTCAAAGAAGAATTCGCCAAGGGGACGCTCAAGGGCAACGTACGCTTCCTTTTCCAGCCCGCCGAAGAAGTCGGTGGTGATGGCGTGAGTGGTGCACCCCTGATGATGAAAGACGGCGCCATGGACGGCATCGACCATGTCATCGCCTTGCACGTCATTTCTGACATCCCCTATGGGCAAGCCGGCATGGTGCGTGGCCCCAACACGGCAGCATCTGATGGCTTCAAAGGCTGGGTGCGTGCCGCGGGTGGGCATGGTGCCTACCCACATCTTGGTGGTGATCCGGTGGCGATGACTGCCACGATTATCCAGGCGCTCAACGGCATTGTGTCACGCAAAATCGACCCCATGAAGCCAGCAGTGTGTAGCATTGGCATGGTGCAGGGTGGCGGGGCATTCAACGTCATTCCCGCCGAAGTGGTGATTGGTGGCACATTGCGTAGTTTTGATTCCGATGTCCGTGAGCAACTCTTTGTCGAAGTCGAACGCGCCTTCTCGTTGGCAACGGCCATGGGTGGTTCGTACGAGCTTAATTTGCAGCGCGGGTATCCTGCTGGTATCAATGATGCCACCGTGTCGCAGTGGCTCGATGATGTGGCGAGCGAGTACATCGGTGCCGATAACATCGATCGGGTGACCAACGGCATGGGTGGCGAGGACTTCGCCTACATGCAACAACAAGTCCCTGGTGCGATGATGATGGTCGGTGCGGGTATTGGTGACATCAAGCGCCCCCATCATACGCCTGTTTTCGATATTGACGAGCGCTGTATGCCACTCGGGGCGGCAATTTTGGCCGAAACGGTACGACGCTACTTGAGTAAGTAAAGGACACCGCATATGGCGTCAATGCGTGACCGTGCCCAACAACTGAGTGCCGAGCTGGTGCGCTTGCGCCGCGATATTCATGCGCATCCCGAACTCGGCTTCCAAGAATTCCGCACTGCGGCGCTGGTCGCTGATACCCTGCGCGAAATCGGCGGCATCGACATCCGCACGGGTGTCGGCAAAACAGGCGTAGTGGGCAGTATCGGGACCGGTGATGGTCCCACCATCGCTCTCCGCGCCGACATGGATGCCTTGCCGATTATCGAAGCGACGGGGACAAGTTTTGCCTCTCAGACGGCTGGTGTGATGCACGCCTGCGGTCACGATGCACATACGGCGATTTTGCTGGGTGTGGCGCATCTGCTCAAAGAAGAATTCGCCAAGGGGACGCTCAAGGGGAA
>CAZIKU010000067.1:0-13017 GCA_964539815.1 uncultured Klebsiella sp.
ATCACACATCCTAGGCGCGGGCGAATATCATTCGCCCCTACCAGCGACCTCGGGCACATGTCATTCGCCCATACCAGCCGCCACACATCCTAGGCGCGGGCGCATATTATTCGCCCCTACGAGCGCGGGCTCATTTTCAATTTTCAATTTTTCATTCCCCATATTCGGTACAATAGAATAAGTTTGTGACACATAGCACAAAGACAACACATGTTGCAATATCGTTATTGGCGCCTTTACTTCACGCTCTTGTCAATCGTCGTACATATCTTTGTGTATGATGTCATCGCCTTTCGTTGGACGCGTCAGAGTGCGCCGCGCCGCTGGGTGCGCTTGGCGTGGCGCTTCCGGCGTCTGGCGGTGGCGTTGGGTGGGATGCCCATCAAGATGGGGCAGTTCCTCAGCGTACGCGTCGACGTACTGCCACCGACAGTCACCGCGGTATTGGCCGATTTGCGCGACCGCGTCCCCGCCGAGCCCAATGATCGCATCATCCCGCTGATTGCGGCGGCCTGGCAAGCACCCATCGATGCCGTGCTCAGTGAATTCGACGCCACACCCGTGGCGGCCGCCTCGCTCGGTCAAGTCTATCGCGGGGTACGTCATGATGGGCGCATAGTCGCAATTAAAGTCTTGCGGCCACACATCCATCGCATTATGGAAACCGATTTGGCGGCGTTACAGGCGATTGTACGCCTCATCAAAGACTATCCACTCATCAAGCAACGTGCCGACCTCGCTCGGCTCTATGCAGAATTTGCCACCGTGCTGCGCCAAGAACTCGACTACCGCCACGAAGCCGACAACAATGTGCGCTTGGCGCGGATAGTGGCCGACCAGCCGCGGATTGCCCTGCCGGTCATTCATTACGACCTGAGTAGTGCGACGGTGCTGGTGATGGACTGGGTGGCAGGAATTGCGCCGGACAACAGTCATGCCCTGGATGCCGCAGGCGTGCCACGACCACAGGTGGCACAAATCCTGTTGGAGAGTTTTTTCCAGCAGTGTTTCGTGGCAGGCACATTCCATGCCGACCCACATCCCGGGAATCTGCTGATTGTGCCAGGTGATGGGACGGATTGGCGTATTGTCCTGCTCGACCTCGGAGCGGTGGCGAGTGTGCCACCCCGCCTACAACAGCAACTACGGGCGGGAGTCATGGCAGTGGTGGGCAACGATGTACCTGGGGTGGTCCGTAGCCTCGAGGATATGGGGATGCTGTTGCCCAGCGCCGACCGCCAGGAAGTCACGCGCGTACTTGGTCTGGTATTGGCGCAGGTCGCGTCACGGCGCATGAGCGAAATGCGTACCATTGACGTACGCGGCATGGCGAATGAAGCCCAAGCGCTCCTGCTGACACTACCGTTTCAGATGCCACAGGATGTCATCTATCTCGGGCGCACCCTCGGGTTGCTGAGTGGTGTGGTCACCATGCTCGACCCGCAGATTAATCTGATTGATGCATCGCGGCCGCTGGCACAACGCTGGGTCACCCAGGTGCAGTCGACGCTGGTGGATGACCTGCTGGGGACGGTGCGCACCATCATCGGACTGCCACGGCGCCTTGACCGCATCATGACGCAGCTGGAACAGGGGAGTGCATCAAACGATCTGGCGCAGATTACCGCCCAAATCGCCGACATGCAACGCCAGCAACGGCGCCGTGACCTGGTAATTGTGCTCTTGCTGGCCGTGATCGCGTACGGGCTCTGGTTCAGCTAGGCGTGCCTACATCCAAATCACTTCACAGAGGCGTTGCACGAGGCGTTGGCGGTCGTCGATGTCGTCTTTGTGGAAGTGTGGGTGTGGACGAAACGGCAGCCCCAGGCGATTCATCATGGCGATAAAGTTGGGGTTGTTGTCGTAGAACTGGGCATGCAGCGATTGCACGTAGGGGTGTTCACGCAAGTAATGGGGCAATTTTTCGGCATACGGCAATGCCCCGTATGACTGATTGGTGCCTTGTTGCAACAACAACAGGCCACCGATGCGGTTACGATAGGCGTCAAATTCGTGTTGCTGTGCAAATTCGTCACGGTGTTGGGCGAACTTATCGGCCCAAATATGCTCGATTTCAAAGGGTTTGGTCGTCGTGGTCAGGTAGTATGTGGAAAAATTGGTACTGGCACCACATTGCTGATCAATAAAACCACAGATGCGCGCCAACAAAAATTTGACGAACTGGCGATTGGTGCCGTGCAAACGAAAATTCACGACGGCGTACCACTGTTCGGGCATCTCTGCAATCGTCTGCTGCAGGAGTTGCTGCATGCGCGCGATATCGGCGCCACGCAATGCTTTGACAAGAGTATACATGGTGAAGCGAATCGAGCTGACGGCACTTTTGCGGAAGCTGATGGCACGGCGTACCGTAAATGACTCGAGGAAGCGCGCAACCAGGGTGATTTTTTGGCGCACCACATCCACACTATCGCCGACACGGAGTGCGGCCAGCATCAGTGGCATACTGAGTGATTCAGCAATGCGCCAGTGGTGTTGATAAAAGACATGCTCCCAGCCGGGTGTTTCACGCTGTTGTGCCGCCAGAATTTGGGCATATGCATGAGCATAAAAAGTCAACGTGTCGTGCACAAAGGTGCGGAAGTCGCTGGGCTCGTTGGGACGGAGATTTGCCATGGCCAAATGATCACGGAGCCAGCGATGAAAGTGCATGCCGATATGCGCAAAGTCGTCGTCGCCACCTGGTCCTGGCATGAGGGTATCGGCAGTGGGCGCGGAACCACGCTTGGAAGAATTTCAGATCCTCGTCGGGGCCATATTCGTGCAGCGCCTGGATTTCGTGTTTCCACAGGCGATTGGCACGCTCGCGGGAGGGTTCGTCGATGCGGGCGAGTACAAAGCTTTTGAGCATTTCGCTGGCGGTGAGGTGCAAGCCACGGTCATTCATGGACTCAAAGACGGCGTAGGCATTTTCGTCGGAGTAGGCGGTGATTTCGACCAACACCACGTTGTATTTGAGCCAATCGAGAAAGTATGGCAAGGCCTGATCTTTGAGTTCGTCGGGGAAAAGTTCGCTGATATCGGCGTAGCGCTGTGCCATCGCTAGCGTGGATTCGTCGTCGCCTGGCTGTGGCACATAGTGGCCATCGCGAAAGAGGGCATCGAGGCATTTGGCACGTTCGGGGACGGTGATGTTGAACGATTTGGCGCCGTATCGTTCGGAGAAAATCAGCGGTTCGATGGTTTCGTTGGCGCCGCTTTCTTTCTGCAGATGATGGAGAAAAATCAGCAACAGCGTAAGCGAAATCAGGCGTTGCTGACCGTCGATAATGCTCTTGTAGCCGTCTTTGTTGCTGAGCACAATCGGGCCCAAAAAGTAGCTGGCATAGTGTGCCACGGCATGGCGCGGATCGCTGGCACGATATGATGCGAGAAACGTGCTGGTCAAGTCGGTGATGAGTTGTTCGACATGGGTATGCTGCCAACGGTATTCGCGTTGGAAGAAATCGACGGTATATTTGCGATCGCTGAGCACCTCAAAGACACTGCGATCATCGGCATCGATTTTGTAGCGTGGTGCAGTCATATGTGCATCTTACCACGGGTGTGTCCATTGTTGGGAATGTGCGGATATACAGTACAATAACAGCAACAATACGTATGGAATGAGGCTTGTGTGAAACACGTACGGATTTGGGTTGGTATCATCATCAGTGTGGCATGTCTCTATATTGCATTCCAAGGATTGCACTTCGGCGACTTTTGGAGCGTCGTCCAATCCGTCAATTATTGGTGGATTATCCCAGCGGTGGCCGTCTACACCATTGCAGTGGTGATTCGTACCTGGCGCTGGCGGGCGATGTTGCGGCCGATTGCTGACATTCCATTGCAGCGTTTATGGCCTGTCGTAGTCATTGGATACATGGGCAACAACGTCTATCCTGCTCGCGCCGGTGAGGTGTTGCGCTCGTACGTGTTACGCCGGCGTGAAGGCATCTCGATGAGTGCCTCACTTGCTACCGTCGTGCTCGAGCGCTTGTTTGACGGTTTGATTATGCTGTTGTTCGTCTTTGTGACGTTGCCATTTGCACCATTGCCGGCATTCTATAATCAAATTGTCACCGTATTCAGTCTCGTATTTGGCATTGCACTGGTCTTTTTCTTGGTGCTGGCGGCGCGTCCACAGCAATTTTTGGCCGTCTGGAATTGGGCAGCGACGCGGATTTTGCCCGCGCGCATTGCCACACGTGGCAGCGATATCGTGGTGTCGTTTGTAAGTGGTTTGCAGTCGCTCAAGAGCCCGCGTGAGATGTTGGTTATTTTTGCGTCGTCGGCGCTGATTTGGCTGACCGAAACGGGCAAATACTGGGTGATTATGCAGGGATTCCCGTTCCATGTCGACTTTACTGTGTTGATGTTGATGACGGCGGTGGTCAATCTAGCCACCACGCTCCCATCCACGCCAGGGTATGCAGGGACATTCGATGTGCCGGGGATTTTGGTGTTGCAGCGCTACGGGGTAACACAGGCCATTGCCACCGGCTACACGCTGGTGCTGCATGTGGCGTTGTGGTTGCCCATCACTGCACTCGGTGCCTGGTACATGCTCCGCGAGCAAATGAGTTGGGATGATTTTGGGCGGGCAGTTGCGGCTCGTCAAGGAGAGTAAAGCATGCGTATTCTGATTGTCGGCGCCGGCTATACGGGGCTGACCGCAGCGTATCATCTACAAAAGGCCGGCCATACCGTCACCATCTGTGAAGCTGCGCCCGTCGCTGGCGGGTTAGCCTCGGGCTTCAAGGGGAGTGACAGCTGGGAGTGGCCGCTGGAGCGGTTTTATCATCACGTCTTTGAAACAGACACCGAGATTCGTGATCTACTCAACGAAATCGGTTGTGGCCACAAGCTCTTTTTCGAATCCCCGCGTTCGGTACAGTGGTGGCGCGACCGCACCTGGGCCGTCGACAGCCCCGTTAAAGTGTTGCAACTGCCGTTGATGCCATTTTTTGACCGTATTCGCTTTGGCATGAGTATTGCCTGGCTCAAATACATCGTCCGCGATTGGCGCCCCCTCGAGCGCGAAACGGCCATTGCCTGGTGTCAACGCGTGATGGGCAACAAGGCCTACCGGGCCATTATTGAACCGTTGCTCCGGGGCAAATTCGGGCCACATGCCGAGAAAGTCAATATGGCGTGGTTGTGGTCGCGTTTCAAGGCACGCAGTTTCAAACTGGGCTACTACCATGGTGGCTTCCAGGCGCTGGCCGATGATTTGGTGGAATACCTCAAAAATCAAGGGGTCAAGTTTCATTTTGGCCGCCCACTTTCGTCGCTGACATACGACGGCAATCACTGGTACGCCACTGCCACCAACGGCGAAGTGATGACAGCAGACCGTGTGCTGGTCACCACAGGCCCCGAGATGCTCAAGCGCCTCATTCCGGCGCTACCACCGCACTACACCGCAGCGCTGACCAAACTCAATTCACTGGGGGCGATGGTGATTACGATTGCGCTCCGCCAGCCCCTCACCAACGGCGATTACTGGGTCAACACCCCCAAACCCGAATTCCCGATGCTGGCAATTGTCGAGCATACCAACTTCGTGGATCGCAACCGCTACGGCGGCGATTACCTCATCTACTGTGGTGATTACGTGATGCCCGACCACGAGTACATGACGATGAGCAAAGAAGCCATTCTGGATCGCTTTGTGCCGTCGCTCAAGCGGATTAATCCCGCATTCGAACGCAGCTGGATTCGCGATGCCTGGGTACACCGCGAGCGCTATGCGCAGCCGGTGGCCCCCGTCAACCATAGTGCGAATGTGCCCAGCATCCAGACACCGCTCAAGGGGTTGTACTGGGCCAGCATGAGCCACGTCTACCCGTGGGATCGGGGCACGAACTTCGCGGTGGAAATCGGCAAACGTGCTGCGAGCGAAATGAACACATAACGACGGTCTACGCGACACGGCGTCTCATATGGAAAGAGGTGATCTATGGCAGATCGATTTTTGCTGACTGGCGCGTTGGGATGTATTGGGGCATGGGTGGCACGCAACCTGGTGCACGAGGGGCAACCGCCCGTTATTTTGGATATCGGTGGCGAACCACGTCGGCTCAAACAGCTGATGAGCGACCAAGAGCTGGCGTCGATTACCTTTGTGAATGGTGATGTGACCGATTTGGCGACGGTGGAAAAAACACTCGATACCTACGGGATTACACACATCATCCACTTGGCCGCCTTGCAGGTGCCATTCTGCCGTGCCAATCCACCCCTTGGTGCGCATGTCAATGTGGTCGGCACCGTCAACATGTTTGAGGCGGCCAATCGGCGCAAAGACCGCATCAACAAAATCGTCTACGCCTCATCTGTGGCGGTCTACGATGCTGCCGATGGGAACAGTGGCAGTGGCGTGAGTCACGGGCTCGTCGGTCATCCCACCACGTTGTATGGCGTCTACAAGCAGGCCAACGAAGGTACGGCGCGTGTCTATTACCACGAGCAAAAATTCCCCAGCATCGGCCTGCGCCCTTATATCGTGTACGGCACTGGCCGCGACCAGGGGATGACGTCGACACCCACCAAGGCCATGTTTGCGGCTGCTGTTGATCAGCCCTACCATATCCCGTTTGGGGGGCGCGCCGACTACCACTACGCCGACGATGTTGCCAAGACATTCATTGCCTGTGCACGCGTGCCATTTGCGGGCGCCGAGATTTTTAACATTCGTGGCAGTATGGCGAGCATGCCCGATGTCATCAGTGCCATCGAAGCAGCAGCCCCCAATGCCAGAGGCAAAATTACCTTTACCGAGCAGAGTTTGCCATTCCCCGACGAGTACGAGTCACAACAACTCGAAGCACTCATCGGCAAATTGCCATATACCCCACTCGATCAGGCAGTCCGTGACACGGTGGCACGCTACCGCGATTTGACTGCACGTGGCGTAATGGCCAAGGATGCCATGCTCACCTAAAGGAGTCTGTGATGGCTGAATCAATTGCGCATCCGCCGATTAGTGACCGCACGACGTGGGAGCAGGCGCGCAAAGAACTACTCGCCGCCGAAAAAGCCCTGACGCGGGAGCGTGATCGGGTGAATGCGCTACGCCGGCGTCTGCCCATGGTAGCCGTAGAGAATTATTTGTTTGATGGTGATGCAGGTGAGTTGCGTTTCGTTGACCTGTTTGCGGGGCAACGTCAACTCATCATCTATCACTTCATGTATGGGCCGGAATGGGAGGCAGGGTGCCCCGTGTGTACAGGCTACATGAACGAATTATGCGACTTGTCAACGTTGGCAACCCGCGAAACCACCTTTGCGATTGTGGCCCGGGCACCCATCGCCAAAATCCAGGCACACAAGGCCAAGACGGGCATCCGTTTCCCGTTTTATTCGTCGTATCGCAGTCGCTTCAACTTCGACTTCGGTATGTCAAGTGCGGATGGTGGTGAAGGTCAAGGCATGAGCGTCTTTTTCCAGCTAGACGGGCACGTCTATCACACCTACACGACTCAACAGCGCGGCGTTGAGGGTCTGACCAGCTTCGACGCATTCCTCGATATTACGCCGTACGGACGCCAACAAGACTTCGAGGATTCGCCGCCAGGCTGGCCGCAACGTCCCACCTACGGGTAAATTGATTTAGTGCGGTGACTGTGACCGCATATGGTATGCGTGGGCAACACGACATCCACAAGGAGGATATATGAGCCGTACAATCGTCGTTTTAGAGGGTGACCAAACCGGGCAAGAACTTCTCGAAGAAGGCTTGCGCGTCATCGATCCCGCAGTCACGGGTGTTCCCGTAACATTTGAGCGCTACGATTTGAGCCTAGAACATCGGCGTACGACCAACAATGCCGTGGTGAGTGCCGCCGCCGACGCCATGCTCAAGGCGGGGTTGGGCCTCAAAGCAGCCACAATTACTCCCGAAATCAAGGGGGATGTGGGCAGTCCCAACGCCATTTTGCGCGAAAAAGTCGATGGCACAGTGATTGTGCGTACCGGCCGACGCATCCCAGGCGTGCGTACCGTGGCCGGTGCTTATGCCCCTATCGCCGTCATCCGCATGGCCGTAGGCGATGCCTACGGAGCCAAGGAATGGCGCGAGGGGACAGGCGATAACGAAGTCGCCTACCGTACCGAAATGATTACCCGAGGCAATTGTCGCAGTGTGGCCGAGTATGCCTTTAAATATGCCGAAAAAATCGGCGCCAAGGTCTTTGGTGGGCCAAAATACACCGTCAGTCCCGTCTACGAAGGCATGCTCAAAGAAGAAATGGATGCGGCTGCCAAGCGCCATCCCGCCGTCAAATACGAGCCGCAGCTGATTGATGCGACCTATGCCCTGCTCCTGGCCGGACACGGCGATGCCATGGTCATCCCCGCACTCAACCGTGATGGCGACTGCTTGAGTGACATGGTCCTGCAGATGTTTGGCTCGATTGCAGGGAGCGAGTCATTGCTCATCGGTTTCGACGAGGAGTGGAAACCGCGGGTGGTGATGGCCGAAGCGCCGCACGGCACCGCACCCAGTCTCTTCAAAAAGAACATTGCCAACCCGATGGCGATGATTTTGGCGGGGGCATCACTGCTCAGCTACTGCGGTGCCGACGGTATCCTTGCCGCACGTGCCATCCAAGAGTCAGTGTTTGAGGCGGTGTACGACGGAATTTGTACGGCCGACCTCCAGGGACATTCCACCACCAGCGAATTCACCGACGAAGTGATTGCCCGGGTACGCAAAAAAATCGAAGTCTGGGGTTCACTCGATCGCTAATCGTGCATAGTTGCGCCATGGGGCACCCTGTGGCGCGCCAGGTACCATCATGACGACACCACATATTGTGATTGCCATGCCAGCATCAGTGCGTGCTGAGCTAGAGTTTGCTGATTGTCTGACGGAGTTGGCCACGCTGGGGCATGTCACCCTGTGGGACGAATCCCCGGCACAGCTCGATGCCGCCCTGGCGACAGCTACCATCGTCATCACTGGCTGGGGGACACCCACACTCGCGTCACTGACCAACTGGGCGCCACACCACCCGACACAACTCGTGGTACATACCGCTGGTACGGTCAAACACCTTATCCCGGTGACTGCCATCGATGCCGGATTGCGTGTCAGTCATGCCAATGTGGCACTTGCAGAGTCTGTGGCAGAATTCACCGTGGGATGCATGATCATGGCACGGCGCAACGTCTTTGCGGCGGCACAGCGCTACCGTACGCAGCAGCCGTTGCTCCCCATTCACACCCAGCATGAATTACGTGGCAGCACGGTGGGGATCATCGGGGCGAGTGCCATTGGGCGCCGCGTAATGGAGTTGCTCCATCACCACGGGGTACAGTTGTTGCTTGCCGATCCCTATGCCACCACGGCACTCGCACTGCAGTACCATGCCAGACTGGTATCACTCGATACGTTGCTGGCACAGAGCGACGTGGTATCGCTGCATGCTCCCGTCACCCCGAGTACGGTTGGTATGCTCGGAGCCCGCGAATTTGGTTTAATCCGGGATGGGGCATGGTTTATCAACACGGCACGTGGGCGGTTGATTGATGCGGATGCCCTGCTCACCGAGCTACAACGGGGGCGCATCAATGCGTTACTCGACGTGACGGATCCCAATGAGCCACTCCCCGCAGATTCGCCGTTTTGGGCACTCGACAACTGCATCATTCTGCCGCATATGGCGGCCGTCACGCGTGAGGCACGCCTACGCCAGCGCGACATTAGTGTGGCCGAAATCAGGCGTTTTGTGCACGGCGACCCATTACAACACCAAGTAACCCGCAGTCAATGGGACACGATGGCATAAAAAACGGGGGTGGCACATGCCACCCCCGTCCCGTACAGACGCTGATTACTTCCAGACCGCTTTGATGGTGGCTTCGAAGCGTTCGAGGGCTTCGTCGGCTTCGGCGATGCTCAGCACCAACGGTGGGCAGAAGCGAATGGTCGAGTAGCCACAGGTCAGAATGAGCATGCCACGCCGGAAGGCTTCTTCCATGATGGTGTCGGCCAAGGCCTTGGCGGGCTCTTTGGTGGCACGATCGAGCACGAAGTCCACTCCCAGCATCAGACCACGTCCGCGCACATCACCGATACAGGCGTAGCGCGACTGCAATTCGATTAAACCGCGCTTGAGGTGGGCACCCACCACCGCCGCATTGGCAGCCAGACCACCGTTGACCAAATCGAGGACTTGATTGGCGGCGGCACAGGCGATTGCGTTGCCGGCGTAGGTGCTGCCGTGGGCACCAGCGCTCCAGCGATCCATGAGTTCGCGGCGAGCCACGATGCCACCGATGGGCATGCCGGCACCGAGGCCTTTGGCAGTGACGAGGATGTCGGGAGTGCAGCCATTTGCTTTGGCCATTTTGCAGTGGGCACAAACGCCATCACCACTCGCCGATGATTCGTGTTGGTGAGCCCACATTTTGCCGGTACGCCCAATCCCACTCTGCACCTCGTCATAGATGAGCAAGATGCCATGGCGGTCACAGATTTGGCGCACGCCACAGAGGAATCCGGGAGTTGGCACGATGTAGCCGCCTTCGCCCTGAATAGGCTCGAGGATGATAGCAGCAATGTCGCTGGGTGGTGCAATGGTGCCAAACAGCGTCTTTTCGATGTAGTCGAGGGTAGCCTGCGTTACTTGTTCGACTGGGATACCAAAAGGTGTACGGTACGGATTGGCATAGAAGGCGTGAAAGACACTGGGAACCAACGGCATGTGACCACGGCGCTGGGTGGATTTGGAGGCAGTCAGCGACATCGAACCGTACGAGCGCCCGTGAAATGCACCCAGGAACGAGATGATGCCTTGGCGGCCCGTGGCATGCCGCGCGAGTTTGATGGCAGCTTCGATGGCTTCGGTGCCGGAATTGGTCAAAAAGACCTGCCACTGGTCGGGTCCGGGCATGGTGGCGGCGAGTTTTTCGGCGACACTGACCATTTGTTCGTTGACAAAGTCGGTACCGGCCATATGGACAAAGCGCTGCAGTTGCTGCTGCATAGCGCCGATGACTTGTGGATGGGAATGGCCGGTGGAGACGACAGCAATGCCTGCTGCCATATCTAAATAGCGCTGTCCGTCAACATCCCAGACTTCGCAGCCTATACCTTTATCCATGGCGAAGGGGTAGACACGGCCCATACATGCGGCGAGAATGTCGGCATCGCGGGCCACTAGGGCTTGCGCACGCGGCCCGGGGACAGGCAACACATCACTCCCACGCAACAAGACATTGATTTCTTTGGTCATCACAACCTCCTCGTAGTATGACACGTTTACTTCTTTGTATTCTCACAGACAACAGGTAGTTTCGTCAAACTCAATATACACATATGATTACGAACAAACTACCACTCAATATCTGCATAAATCATACCATCAGTGATGGTTACTGCAAAGACACGGATCCGGATACCTACAGGTGGGACCAGTGCTTTCCCGTTGTGGAGCTGATACGTCCAGCCATGCCATGGGCAGGTCACGGTGGCATCACGGAGCACCCCCGACGACAGTGAGCCCCCCTCGTGGCGACAGGTATCGTCGAAGGCGTAGATGATGCCGGCTGCATTGGCGACGCCCACCGGCAACCCATCGACCCAGACGCAGGTCATCTGCCCGGGGGGAAGTGCGCTCACGGGCAACAGGGGGGTGTGTTCGATGGCCATTGATTATCACCTCACGACATGTGTCATCTGACATTCATGATACGCTAGCCTGACACACACCGTGCAGTGTGGTATAATGCCGGAGCATATTCATGCACGTTTGGCATCATCCTCTATCGATGCCCGTCTGGAGTGCCCGCCGTGAGGCGCGCGTTTATTGTATGGAGCCCGCCGTGAGGCGTCGCTCGCACTGTTTAGTATCTGTATCACACAGATAAAAGGAGTCCCCCTGTGGCCCCAGAACGACTGCAAAAAGTCTTGGCCAGCGCAGGCATTGCCTCGCGCCGTGATTGTGAAGTGTTGATTTCCGAAGGGCGCATCGTCGTGAACGGCGAAGTCGTCCAAGTCGCCGGCACGCGTGTCGACCCTGATGTCGACGAAATTTTGGTGGATGGGCGCCCGCTCGGTGCGCGCCAACCCCGCACGTATATCGTGTTCCACAAACCGGTCGGGGTGGTATCCACCACCGAAGACCCGCAGGGACGCCCCACCGTCACGAGTATGGTGGACGTACCACAGCGTCTCCACCTGGTTGGTCGTCTCGACTTCGCCAGTGAAGGGCTGATGCTCCTCACCGATGATGGCTCGGTGACACAGGCGTTGACGCATCCGAGTCATCAAGTCGAAAAAGAATACCATGCGCTGCTCAATGCGACGCCGAGTGCTGACGATTTGCGCGATTGGCGCAAGGGTATTACCTTGCCTGCACTCGAAGACGAAGGCAGCGACAACGACAATTACGACGGTGAAATGGATACTGGTAGTGGTGCCACGATTACCACCGCTCCCGCCTGGGTGACGGTGATGGATCAAAACGATGCTGGCGCATGGCTACGCATTGTGCTCCACGAAGGGCGCAAACGTCAGATTCGCCGTGTGGCCAAAGCCCTTGGTTACGACGTATTGCGACTCATCCGCGTGCGCGAAGGCCCGATTGAATTGGGCGACTTGCCGGCCGGAGCCTGGCGCAATCTCACCGAAGAAGAAGTAACCAAGCTGCAACAACATGCCGAGCAAGCGGCGACCATGGCTCGAGCCATTGCGCAACGCCAAGCGTCTGCTGCCCGGCGCGCCACCATCCATACCGAGGAGAACACGCAACCGAGCAAGACAGAACAGCTCAATTCACTGCAAGGTGAAGCCGATCGCGCTCGGCGCATTATGGCAGGTGAGGGTGACGATGATGCACCGGCACATCGCCGTGATTTCATCCCACGTGAAGACCGCCATCAACATGGGCGCCGTGACGAGTCACCCCGCGGTGGCTTCCGCCGCGGTGGCGATGCGCCGCGCCGTGACTTCGGCGACCGCCCACCACGCCCAGAAGGCAACTTCCGTCGCGATGGTGATGCCCCACG
>CAZIKU010000068.1:0-12955 GCA_964539815.1 uncultured Klebsiella sp.
TTGCGGTCGTCTCGCTGGCGCACTGCCTGGGCTCGCCCATCAAACACAGCTCGGGCAAGCGCTTGCCGGATGTGGCCGACGTGACGCTGGACAACTGCTCGCCGCTAGGGGATGCCATGGTGACGGTGGATGGACTCGCGTACCCGGTGGGTCCTGGCTCGTCTGTGGGCTATGTGACCATCGTCAACATGCTCAAATGCCTAGTAGCCGAGGAACTGACAGCACGTGGGCAGGCACCGCTGGTATTGACGAGTAGTGCGTTGATTGGGAGTGCTGCCTCGGCCGAATTGTTTGACCGTACCTACGACGATTTCCGTGCACGTATCGCCCCGCTCTACGGTGCGCAGAAACCCAAGGAGTAATCTATGAAGCAACAACCGCTGCGTACAAGTGTGATTGGTAGCTACCCCTTCCCCGCATGGCTTGAACATGCCGTGGTCCATTTGGCAGACTTTGGGCGTGACGATATTGCCGAAATGCAGCGCGATGCGGTGATAGCTGCCATCTACGACCAAACTACGGCTGGGCTGGATGTGATAAGCGACGGCGAGCAGACCCGCCTCGACTTCAACTTGTCGTTTTATGGCTATATCAACGGTATCTCGCGTGAAGACGAGGGTGCGCGCCGCTATGGCCCGCCTGCCCACGACCAGCGTGGCAAACACACCATCGTAGGGCAGATTGCTGCGCCGCGCGGGCTAGGTGTCGTTGAGGAATACAAGCGCCTAGTGGAACTCGCACCGCCGGGATTCACCCTCAAGGCCAGCGTGCCTGGCCCGTACACGCTGAGTGGACGTCTGATTCCCAACGCCAATTACCCCGACCGCTATGCAGTGGCTGAAGCGTTGTTGCCCATTGTGCAGGCGGAATTGGTGGCGTTGGTGGCAGCAGGATGCCAAGAATTGACGGTGGACGAGCCGTCGATGAGCTGCTATGCCTTCAAAGACGACACGGCACGCTTGGTCGATCTCTTTAACCGCACGGTGGCACCGGTGGTGGGCAAAACACGTCTTTCTACGCACCTCTGCTTTGGTAATTTCAAGGGGCGGGCAGTAGGTCCGCGTCAATATGCACCCATGTTCCCGGCGTTTTATGGCATGACCGTTGACGAAATGCACCTCGAAATGGCCAGC
This sequence comes from uncultured Klebsiella sp., assembly GCA_964539815.1. Lineage (GTDB taxonomy): Bacteria > Chloroflexota > Chloroflexia > Chloroflexales > Roseiflexaceae > UBA965. The sequence continues at coordinate 1,134 of CAZIKU010000068.1, forward strand.
CGTGAATTCGCTGAACTCGAAGTGATTGAGTCGGTGGCGACGCACTTTGATGTGGCGGTAGGCATCATTGATGTGAAAAGTTACTACATCGAGACCCCCCGCGACGTGGCCCACCGCGTGCGCGCCTGCCTGCGCTATGCCCCTCCCGAACGGCTGGTCTTTGCGCCTGATTGTGGCCTAAGCCAGACGGCACGCTGGGCGGCCAAACGCAAATTGGCCAACATGGTGGCAGGCGTACGCCAAGTACGCCACGAATTGGGTTTGGCGTAACGAAGGAGCAAGCAATGAATATTACCATGCTGGGCACCGGTTTGATCGGGCGGTTTTACACGTTGACCATCCAACGTGGGCGGAGTAGCGACCGCGTCACCGCTGTCTATTCTCGCACACAGGCCAGTGCTGACCGCTTTGCGGCGGAATTCGGCACCCCCCATGCTACCACGGACATGCAGGCGGCCATCAACGACCCGTCTACGCAACTCGTCGTGGTGGGGTTACCCAACTACCTGCACGAAGAAGCCGTCATCGCCGCCGCCAAAGCAGGCAAAGGGGTGCTGTGCACCAAACCACTGGGGCGCACGGCGGCAGAGGCGTACCGCATGCTCCAGGCGGTAGAGAAAGCGGGCGTCTTTGCAGGCTACCTCGAGGATCTGGTCTACACGCCCAAAACACTCAAAGCATTGCAGTCGGTGCGGGCGGGTGCGCTGGGTACCGTGCTGTGGGCGCGCTCACGCGAGACGCATCCGGGACCACACAGCGACTGGTTCTGGGACAAGCAGCAGGCTGGTGGTGGTGCCATTATTGACATGGGCTGCCACTGCATCGAGATTGCACGCAACTTTATCGGCAAGGACATCCGCCCCGTCGAAGTGATGTGCTGGGGTGATACGCAGGTGCACCCCATCGATGCCGAGGATCATGCAGTGGGGATGGTGCGCTACGAAAACGGCGCAATTGGCCAATTCGAATGTAGCTGGACGTTCCGCGGTGGCATGGATTTGCGCGACGAAGTGAGTGGCACGGAGGGGACGATTTGGCTCAATCACTGGTTGCGCACCGGGTTTGAAATGTTTACGGCGACGGGGCAAAACGGCTATGTGGCCGAAAAAGCCGAAGGCGACAAAGGCTGGTTATTCCCTGTCGGCGACGAAGAAGCCTCACTCGGCTATCCCACTATGTTTGACGACATGCTGGCGGCGTATGATGCGGGCACTGCACCAATGGAGACGTTTTATGATGGCTACGTGGTCAACGCCATCATGGATGCGGCCTATGCCTCGATGCAATCCAAACGCTGGGAGCCTGTGCAACTTGCCGATTGGCGTGGACGGGCGGGCGTACCTCATGTGTCGGTACGGCGCGATTACGACAACGACTATTTCCTCATCAAAGAAGAGCTGATGCCAGACGGGTCGCACAAGTTGATTCTGCGCCACAAACAGACGGGGGCGCTGGAGCAGCGCGTACAGCGATGATTGTGCCACTCCACACGGACGAAGCATTTCTAAACGATGTGCGGCGCACTATGCAGCGCCGCACAGGGGTATCGCTGTGGTGGCTGGGGCAGAGTGGATATTTGGTGCACTACGACGGTATCTGTATTGCGATTGATCCGTATTTGTCGGACAGTTTGACTGTCAAATACGCTAATACGCCTAAACCCCATGTGCGCATGACTGCACGTGTGGTGGATCCAGCATTGCTCGACATGGTGAGCCTCGTCACGTCGAGCCATAACCATACCGACCATCTCGATGCCGAGACGATTCTCCCGCTTTGGCAAGCGAATCCTGACATGCAGGTAGCATGTAGCGCTGCCAATGTGGCGTTCGCAGCGGAGCGGTTGCGTGTCTCGCCCGGAGTAATCTCAGGCCTAGTGCGTGATATACCGTGGCACCATGGACCGTTTACGCTGCATGTGGTGCCAGCAGCACATAATACGCGTGAGTGCGACGATGCAGGGCACGAGCGTTGCATTGGACTCGTTATCGAAGTCGGCGGGGTGACCATCTACCATAGTGGCGATACCGTGTACTATGATGGTATGGATGAAATCGTGCGTCAGTGGCCGATTACGTTGGCATTGTTGCCGATTAATGGGAATGATCCGGCCCGTGGTGTAGCAGGGAATCTCGATGGTGGAGAGGCGGCATCACTCGCCAAGTCGATACAGGCGGGGCTGGTTGTGCCGTGTCACTACGACATGTTCACCTTTAATACGGCGAGTCCTGCGTTGTTTTGTGCACATGCCACACAGATTGATCAAGCGTATCGGGTGTTGCAGGCGGGGGAACGTCTCGATATGAATATGTTGGGAGCGCAGTAATCATGGTCGCTGGTGTGGAGCAACGATAACCACATGCATATGCGTATATCGCCGCGAATGTGGCACATCATGGTTGCTGGCGTCATGCTGGCCACATGGCTCTGCTGGGTAGTGCCGACCACTACCACGGTGGATGTTGGTGCATATGATGCACCATGGGTCAGCGACGCCTACAACGTGCAATCCGATGCCGACGCCACCTATCGTTGGACCTACCCACAGGGGACTGTATCCCTCTTTGGCATGAGTGGCGGGACATTCCAACTCGAAAGCGTATTGCGTACGACACAACAGACCCGTGTGCAAGTCATGGTCGACGATGTGCCGGTGACTACCTGGCAGGTGGAGAATCACTGGGCACCATATACGACCACGGTGACCGTACCCATGCAATGGGATGGCGTCGTGGTCGTCTCGTTGCGCTGTCTCGATGCCACATTCGATGGGAAACGACCGGCTTGTGTGGCGCTTGATGCGATACGCTGGACGCCGGTTGGCTGGCATTGGCCGTCGCTGTGGGCAACGCTGTGTGTGGGTGTCATGCTGGTGGCGTGCTGGGTGCTTCAGCCCCGGCCAAGGGTGTTGGCGCTGGCAGCAGGGAGTGTCGTATTAAGTAGCCTGTGGGCGCGCGAATTCATGGCGATGGTCACGCCGTACGCCGTCGTACTAATGGCAGCTGGCGTGGTCATCGGCTATGCGCAACGATACCCGGATCGTCGTGGCTGGCAATTTGCGCAGATGAGTGCAGTCATGCTCGTGCTCGTGACCATCCGCCATGCCATCTATGGCTCTGTGGGTCTGATGCTCGAGGATGAAGGATTTTTGTGGTATGGCTCGCAACGTGCGTTGCTCGGTGAGTTACCCATGCGTGATTTCTTTGGCTATGATGTGCCACGCTACTGGTGGAATGCTCTGGTCATGCTTAGCCTAGGGCGTAACGACATCGCTGCGCTGCGTATCGCATTGGCGCTCTGTGAATGGCTGATTCTGGTACTGATGGGTGGGTGGGCCATGTTGGTGCGTATCCCGTGGCGATCCTGGATGTTTGTCGTATTGCTCGTCTTAATCGTGACATGGCTTGGGCCACGCCACAAACTCTACGACCAGGTGACGATTTGGCTGTTGCTCATTGCTGGCGAACGATGGATACAAATGCCAACAGTACGCCGCGCTTGGTGGCTGGGTGTGACCATTGGTACAGTGGCCATGATCGGGCGCAACCATGGTCTCTATGGTGTATGTGCCGGTGGCATATTGATGCTTGTGCCTTGGGTACAGTTGCATTCTTGGCGAGAGCGCATTGTGCAAATGGGATGGTGTGCTGCGGGTGTTGTCGTCGGATTTTTGCCGATGATACTGCTCATCGTACTGAATCCTGCATTCGGTCAGGGATATCTGCGCGAGCTCGTGTCGATTGTCACACGGGGTGATGTGAATTTGGCAGTAGCGCTACCATGGCCGTGGTTGGCGGAGAGTGGTGCAGAGCTGCTACGCCGCTCGTGGTACATATTCCCCAGCGTGTTGTATGGAAGTGTGGCTGGATGGCTCATGTATCGATGGTGGCAGCGTGGGGAATGGTCGCAGACCTGGGTCACACCGCTTGCCGTGGGTATACCGTACATCCATGTGTGGACGTCTCGTGCTGATCTTGGTCATTTGGCTCAGAGCATTGCACCTGCACTCGTATTGGGCGTACTGGTGATGTCTGGCGTGCCATGGCGTTGGCGGGTAGGGCTTGTGGTGGTTGTGTGTAGCTGGTCGCTATGGGTCTCGACAGTCGCTCCGTGGCAATCGAGTTGGCTGGCGCGTAGCAAAACCCAACAAGAAATAACCGTTGGTACACAACAACTCACGGTACCCAATGCAGTGGCTGCTAATCTGCAACTCGTGCGCTACGTGCAGACTCAGTATGCAGGTGCAGGTGATGCATTTGTGGTGACACCATTTTGGCCAGGGGTGTATGCAATGTATCAGCAATCATCACCACTCTTTTACAGCTATTTGCTGTTTCCCTATGACAGTGTGACCCAGCAACGTGAAATAGCCGCGATTCAGCAGCGTCAGCCCCGATTTATCTTGATTGATGATCGGCGCATCGATGGCAACGACCGATGGCAGTTTCGTGTGTTTATGCCTGAGCTTGATACGTATATCGCGACACATTATCGGCGTGTGGATGACACAAAAATACCTGATACGATGCGCTTGTATGTGCCGTGATTTGGTAATTTTGACAAAAATTTGCTATTTTTTGTAAAAAATACCATATTTTTTAATCAAAAAAACAACAATATTGTCTATTCAAAAATAGAGATGTAAATGATAGAATAGCCCCAGCATGGATGTGTATTCATGCTGGTTTCGTCGTAGAAAGGACATCACGCGTCATGCCCAATCGAAAGCGCCCCAAACATCAATATCCGACCTGCTACGCGAGTGGCAAGACACGATTTGATGAGCGCAAAGACGCTCAGCAGGCTGTGACGAACGCCCGGTTTGTGCGGCAGATGCACGAACGTGAAGGGATTGTGTCACGGCGGCAAGAGTGCAGGGTATACCGTTGTGAAGCCTGCCGCGGGTGGCATCTTACCAGCCGTCCCGAATGGCAGCGCGCCGCCTAAAAGGGCGGTGAACCCCAGGCGATGGATCGACAGGTGTGCTGGCTGCCCAGCACACCTGCTTCATGCGGTGAGGCGCTGTGCCAGCAGTGGCAATGCCGTAATCAGTGTGTCTACACCCTTGCCAAACTCAGCGATGGCCACATGCTCGTGCGGGGTGTGGTCGAGTGACGAATCCCCGGGACCATATGCCACGATTGGGCATTGCCAGATGGGTGCCACCACGTTCATGTCGGCGGTGCCCGTTTTGAGCAGGTAGCCAGGTTGACCACCTGTGTCGCGGATCGCCCGTACAAATGCGGTTGCACACGGGTCGTTTTTGCCTGATTGCCAGGCCTGACAGGCATCACGGAAAAGCAGTGAGGTGTGGGCGTCGCATAGTTGTCCGATTTCGTGGATAAGCACATCAATGGCTACATGCGGTGGGATGCGGATGCCCACTGTGGCGTTGGCCCATTCGTGCAAGCCATCACTGCCACTGGCGATGTGGCGCAACGAGGGCAAGAGTTGGTCAAAGAGGCGGGTATGTGCGTGATTGTATTGCGCGCAGTAGTGTTGGATGCGTTGCCACACCGCCATACAGCGCTCGGGTGCTGATGCCTCTGGTCCTGCACTGTGTCCCCCTGGCTGGTAGGTGCGCATATCGAGCAACACGCGCCCTTTGTAGCCGAGTGTGACACGCTCCCAGCCACTCGGTTCGCCGATAATGCAGGCATCAGGGCGGTAGCGCTGCGCGACATAATGGGCACCACGCGACGTGGCATATTCTTCTTCGACAGCGCCGATGAGTGTCAGCTGGAACGGCAACTCGCCACGGCGAGCTAGCTCGGCAGTAGCACATATAAATGCGACAAATGGACCTTTGGCATCGACAGTACCGCGGCCATAGAGTTTGCCGTCGCGAATTTCCACGGGGATGTCACCGGGCACGGTATCGATATGTCCGAGCAGGATGATATGTGGTCCATGCGTGCCGATGTGTCCGACGGCATTGCCAACGCGGTCGACATGGCTGGTGATGCCCCGGCGCTGCATTTCAGTCACCAAAAAGTGTGCTACGGCGGCCTCGTGCGTCGATGGGCTGGGGATGCGCACGGCGTGCTCGAGGAGCGCGATATCGTCTGCCCAGCGTGGATTCATGCCAGTACCTCGCAGATGATGGTCAATGCCTGCGTAATTTCTGCATCCGAAATGACCAGCGGCGGCAACAAGCGGAGCACATTGGGACCGGCGGGGAGTGCCAGCACGCCGCGTTCCATCAACGCCACGAGTGTGGGTTGTACGCGTTCTTTGAGTTCGATGCCGATGAGCAGGCCGCGACCACGCACCTCGCGCACCTTGCTCAGGTTGCGTTCGCTTAAATACTCCATGATGTACTGCCCCTTGCGGGCGGCCTGTGCCGGCAAATCCTCGTCGATGAGTGCCTTGAGGCTGGCTCGGGCGGCAGCGCAGGCCAGTGGATTCCCGCCAAACGTCGATCCATGGCTGGCCGGGCTGAACCCCCCGAGCTCGGCACGGATGGCGATTGCCCCCATCGGCATGCCACCAGCAATGGATTTGGCCATGATGAGCACGTCGGGAGTGATGTGCTCGTGGCTGACGGCAAAAAGTGCACCGGTGCGTCCGAATCCCGTTTGCACCTCGTCCACGAGCAAGAGCGCGCCGTGTTGGCGACATAATTCGGCTACGGCGGCGAGGTAGCCGGGTGAGGCGGGGCGGACGCCGCCTTCGCCTTGGACGGGCTCGATGAGCACGGCGGCGGTCTGGTCGCTGATGGCGTTTGCGATGGCTTCGATGCGATCAAAGGGTACGTGGGTGACGCCGGGGATGAGTGGTTCGAAGGGCTCGCGGTATTTGGGTTCGTATGTGACCGACAGCGCCCCCATGGTGCGTCCGTGGAAGCCACGCATGGCGCCGATGATTTGTGTGCGACCCGTGGCGAGGCGGGCAAACTTGAGCGCGGATTCGACGGCTTCGGTGCCCGAATTACACAGAAAAATGCGTCCCATGCCAGCAGGCATGGCTGCACCGAGTTCGTCGAGGTAGGCGGCACGCTGATCGTTGTGGAAAATCTCGGGGCAGCTGATGAGCTGCGTCGCCTGGTGCTGGATGGCGGCTACTACCGCAGGGTGGGCGTGCCCCAGATTGGCGGAGCCTTGGCCACCCACGCAGTCGATGTATTGCTTGCCGTCGGCATCCCACAGCGTGGCGCCCTGTCCACGCACAATGGCAACGCCACGCTTGCTGTAAGTGCCGCTGGTGCGCACATCTTCGTGGCTGATGATTTCGGCATTGGAATGGAAGGGTGATATACTCATGATGCGTCCTCCACTGTGAATCAAACGAGGTCTCCCGATGACCGACGAACATCTCGATACCTGTATTGCATTGCTGTGCCAGCGTCAAGCCATGCTGGCGACGACGGGTGACGATGGTCCCAATGCGGGCATGGTGGCAGTGGTGGCCAACGCCGATGGTGACCTGCTCATACACCTCAGTCGTTTGGCGGCGCATACGCGTCAAATCCTGGCACAGCCACAGGTGGCTATTCTGCTCTGCCAACCCGACGACGAGCGTATGGTGGCCGACGTACAAACCCTGCCACGTCTCACCATCTACGGCACGGCACATGTGGTGCCACGTGACCATGCGGATTATGCGTCGTTGCAACAGACTTATCTGCAGCGATTACCAGCAGCCACGATGCTGTTTGATTTTACTGATTTCGTGCTGTTTCGCGTTGTCATCGTGCGTGGACGATTTGTGGGTGGCTTTGCCCAAGCGCACAATCTCTCGCGTGAGGTACTCACACAGACGGGGATAGCCGCCTTTAGGCGATGGTCGTCCCGTGACCATTCAGCGCCGCCGTAATCGGGCTGGCGATGCGCGCATCGGCCATGATGACTTTGGCGACGCCGCCAGCGAGTGCTTCGCTGGCTCCCATGACTTTTTTCTTCATGCGCCCTTGGGCAAGCTCCATGGAGCTGTTGATGTCGTGGCGTGCAATGGTGCGAATCAGCGTTGATTCGTCGGGGAAGGCGCGCAGTAAGCCGGGCACACTCGACAGCAACAGGAGCGCATCGGCCTTGAGCGCCATGGCGATTTGGGCGGCAGCCCGGTCGCCGTCCACATTGAGCGCATCGCCGCTATGGCTACAGGCGATGGGTGCGATGACAGGACAGATGTCGTTGCTGAGCATGAATTGGAGTGGTGCGACGTTGACACCATCAATGGTGCCGGTGCGGTCATCGCGCAATATCAGCTGTTTGCCGTGTTCGACGATGCGTAGCACCGCTTTGCGTTCGGCCTGCAAGATGCGTCCGTCCAGCCCACTACACCCAAAGGCGTTGACGCCGCGCTGTTGCAGGTGCTCGACGATGCGTTTGTTGATTTTGCCGGCATACACCATCATAAAGACGTCCATGGCCGCCTGGTCGGTATAGCGACTGACATGCCCGGATGCGGTGGTCACGAAGCGCGGTGGCGTCCCTAGTGCCTCGGCGACGCGGTTTGTTTCGGCTGAGCCGCCGTGGACCAGCACAATCTGTTGCCCGGCACCACGTAAGGCGGCGATATCGTCGCAGAGTGCAGCATAATCAACATCTGCGCCACCGCCCACTTTCACAACAATCATGTGGCACCTCCGGTACTGTGTGGGGCTCGCTGGACGGTGGCAAGTGCGAGTGCCACAAAGATACAGGCTGCCCCAACGTAGAGTCCAGGACTGGTTGCTTCTTGGAGTACGAGAATGCCGATGAGTGACCCGACCACGGGCTGAATAAAGAGCGACACTGCACCGAGGCTTGACCCCGCACTGCGCAAGACCCAGAACCAGAGGAAATAACTAATGACCGAGGTAAAGACGGCCACATAGGCGACTGCCGACCAGGCATCCCATCCCACGGATGGGAATATGCCCATGGCGACGTGATAGATGATGATGGGCACCCAGATGACCAAACTCCCCGTGTATGTCCAGCGCATCACGGTGAGGGGGTGGTAGCGTTGGGCAATACTCGCCCCAATCACCGTAAAGAGTGCTTCGCACAAGAGTGCCCCAAGTACGAGTGTATTGCCGAGGGCGCGGTTGGGGGCGTATTCGCTGTTGGGGGCACCACCCAGTGTCAGAATGACCACACCGACAATCCCGACGGCTAGCCCAATCGCTCGTTGCCAGCCCAGATGCTCTTTGGCGATGACGACAGCCAGAATGGCGGTGAAAATCACTTCACCGATAATCATCAGCGACGAATCGGTGGCCGTGGTGAGGGCGAGTCCACTGTAGTCGAGCATTTGTGCGGCCGCTACTGCCACCAATCCGAGGGCGGCAAGTTGCCAGCGTTGCCGCGCGGGAATGACTTCGGCGGGGGCGACGCGACTGATGCGCAACCCCCAGAAAATGCCCGTGGCGATGACGACACGCAACCCGGCCAGCAGGATGGGGTCAAAACTGTCGGTGGCCACTTTGCCGACGGCGTGTGATGCGCCCCAGATGATGTTGGCGATGGCGAGCCAGAGGAGCGCTACCCATGTGTTCATATGCGGGCCTCACGGAATGATGCATGAATGGAAAGGGTGATTGAGGCAAAGACACAGATCGCCCCTACAATCATGATGACGCTGATGGGGTCGCCCATGACCACCATGCCTAGGAACATGCCGACCAGTGGTTGGATCAAGAGTCCAATCGTAGTGGCTGTTGCCCCGACCACGGTGACTGCATAAAACGACAAAAAGATGCACACCACGGACGTGATGCCGGCCAGGTAGAGCAAACTGATAATACTGGTCATGTCGATGGCAGGGAACTGCCCGTTGGCGATGTACCAGATGAGTACGGGTACCCAGAATACCATGCTGACGGCGTTGACATAGGTCATTAGACTTACTGTGTGATTACGTGTCAGAAAGACGCCGCCCTGTACGGTGTAGTAGGCACAACAGAGCATGTCGGCAAGGAATAACACATTCCCCAGGAGCCGGTTGGGGGCACTTGCGGTATTGTTACCATGGGCGTTTTGGAGCAATATGACGACGCCGATAATCCCTACAATCAGACTTACCCAGCGGGTAGGGATGATGCGCTCTTTGAGTAACCAGAAGGCCAACATGGCGGTGAAAATGACCTCGCCGATGACCAAGAGCGAGATGTCTGAGGGCAACGTCAAGGCGATGCCCACGTACCCGAAAATAAATCCGGCTACGTTCATGACAAACCCCAACCCGGCCATGGGCCACCGGTCGGCGGGCAGAATGGCGGGGTACCCGCCACGCCACTGGATGATGAGGAGAATCAGCGTGGCGATAATCATCTGCACGGCACTGAGGAGCAGTGGCGGGAACGTCTGGATTGTCACCTTGGCGACGGTTGCTCCTGCCCCCCAGCAAATATTGGCGAACAGTAGCCCAGCATAGGCAAAGACGGTTTGGCGCTTCATGTCAGCTCGTCGACTTTCTGTGCCAACATGGGTGACATGGGCTCGTTGGACGGCAGACTCGAAATCACCAGCGACCCGAGAATGAGCACGCCGCCTAGAATAAATGTCCAGGTGACGGGGTCTCCCATGATACTGATGCCGATGAGTGCGCCAACGACGGGTTGAGCGAGCAGGGCAACCGCGGCGGCACTTGCACCGACTTGGCGCACCGCAGTGAACCACAAAAAGTAGCACATCACCGATGGGAAAAGTGCCAAATAGATGATGCCTAGGATGATGTCACGATCAAAAATGGGGGCATTGCCGGTCACAAAATACCAGGTGATGACGGGAATCCACACGAACATGCTGACCCCGTTGACCCAGGCCAGCATGCTGACGGAATCGTTGCGGGAGAGAAAGGCGCCACCACGCACAGTGTAGTAGGCTTCGCAGAGCAAACAGCCGAGGAACAGGATGTCACCCAAGACGCGATTGGGGGCTTGCTCGGTGTTTTGTCCGACGGAGCCGCCGATGAGGATGATGGCACCGATGGTGCCCACCACGGTGCCAATCAGGCGCAGGCGGGTAAATTTTTCACCGACTAAAAAATAAGCCAACAAGGCGGTGAAGATGACCTCGCCGATGATGAGCAATGATGCATCGGATGATGTGGTGAGATTGATGCCACTATAGCCGAGGATGTAGCTCATCACGACACCAATCATGCTGAGGCGTGCCATGGGCCAGCGGTCTGCCACCGCGATGGCTGGTCGCTTGGTGGTCAGCTGAATGACCATAAAGACTGTGCCAGCAATGCTGAGGCGAAAGGCACTCAACAAAATCGGCGGCACGGTTTCGAGGGCTACTTTGGCCACCGCATGTGAGCTGCCCCATACGATACACGCCAGCATCATCCCCACAAATGCCCAATTCTCGCGCTTCATGCCTACTACTTTCCAGTTTAGTACGGATGCAACCCGATCATGTCGAGTGCCGTGGTTTCAGGGAATTCATGCATCAAATTCAGGCATTGCACGGCACTGCCGGCTGCCCCCTTCATCATGTTGTCGATGGCGCAGATGCTGACGATGCGTCCGCTCTGCACGTCGATGTCAAATCCGACATCGGCGAAGTTGGTGCCACCCAGTAATTTGGGCTCGGGCAAGCGGTGGATACCGGTGCGCTCGCGCACGATGCGCACAAAGGGTTCGTCACGGTAGCAGGCGCGGTAGGCACGCCACAGCGCCTTTTCGTCGACAGGTTGTGCGGGCAGACAATGCACGGTGGCGACTGCCCCACGGACTAGCTCGACGCTGGTGATGCTCAGATGTACGTTGCTGAGCCCGGTGGCCTGCATCACGTCGGCGGTATGGCGATGTCCAGTTGGTGCAAATGACCGGACTACGCCACTGCGTTCGGGGTGGTGCGAGCCGTCATTACCCTGGGCGCCGCCTTCGG
>CAZIKU010000069.1:0-12801 GCA_964539815.1 uncultured Klebsiella sp.
GGGTGTAGAGGAGTTGTTTGGCGTATTCCCACTCGTAGAGGGCGCGCGCTTCGTCGATGCCTTCGTAACACTGCAAGCGGATGAGCTCGTAGTCAAGCGCTGCCGCAGTTGCTTTGGCCAGTTCGGTTTTGCCCGTACCGGCTGGGCCTTCGGCGAGGATCGGCTTTTGGAGTTTGCTCGCCAAATACAGAGTGGTAGCGATATGCTCGGTTGCGATGTAGTGCTGACGGGCCAAATGCTCTCGCACGGATGGGATGGTGCCAAACATGGCAGACCTCGCTTGTCTAGGGGGAGTGGTATGGAGTGCAGGCGGCAGATTATCGGCGCCTCGGGGGTATTATAGCACCCATGGAATGGGGCATAACGTGTCGCATAGAATCACCGCTTTGGTCGCATGCATGATGCACCATGCCCAAGCACACACCAGACTCGCCGTATTTTTACCCTGTTTAATGTGCATTATTCATTATCTTGGTGTATTTACTACCCACACACACACTGTTATACTATATACTAGGGAGTGAAATGACTTCGTAATGTGTCACTAATACCAGAGGTAGGGTGGGGATGACCACACAGCCGCGCATTCATGGGCGCTACCGGGTCGACGAACGGCTTGGCGCCACACGCATAGCCACCGTCTATCGTGTGTATGATGATAAGTTGCATCGTCCTGTACTCTTGAACCTCATGCGGAGCCACCTTGTAGAGCAACGTGGATTGCGTGAGCGCTTTATTGCTGATTCCGAGTTGCGTGCGCGCAACGTGCATAGCGCCCTCCCCGAGGTATACGACAGCGGTACCATCGAGGATCGGCCATTTTTTATCACCGAATTTATCACTGGTCAGCTACTCCGTTTGTCGTTACCACTCAGCCCATTAATTGCATTGCAATACCTCAAACAAATCATTGGGGTGGTACATGCCTGTCAACAGTCGCATATTCCTCATCCCCCAATCAGTAGCAACGATTTTGTGGTGGTCAGCGAGGGGCATGTCAAATGGATCGAAAACTGGCAACTGACGCCGAGTGAAGCGCTCATCGATATTGCCAGCTACCGTGCCCCTGAACGCAAAGAAGGAAGTGCAGAAACCGATCAAAGCATCGTCTATGCCATTGGTGTCCTGCTCTTTGAGATGGTCAGCGGCATGCGACCATTTACATACGATACTCCCGAAGAAACCGCTGAAGCACACGCTACTACCGATATTCCGCCCGTATCGACGGTCATGGCCGACCGTTGTCCCCCCCAAGTCGAAGAGCTCATCATGCGGTGTACGGCGCGCAACCCAGCATACCGCATCCAAGACTGTACAGAACTTCTGGATATTGTGGCACAAGTGCGCCGCGAGTTGCTCATCGAAGCCAACCTCCCTGTCAATACCACCCCGATTGCCGACGGGAGCAATGCGCTGACTGCTCCTGCCACATATCCATCCAATAGGCCACAACGCAACTGGAAGCCGATTATCATGGGTAGCGGCATCCTAGTTGCAGTGATTGTGGTTGCCGTACTCTTTGGTCCACAACTCATCAACGGCATTCGCAATGGCACATTGACGAGTGGGATTAGTGCACCGACAGGCAACATGTTGCCCGACAAAATCATCATGCCTGCCTGGCTTGACTCACTCATCAACGGCAATCAACAAAACGATGCGCAGATATTAATCGTAAACGGCGATACCAAACTTGCCTTGCATAGTGATCCCGACGAGCAGAGTCCCGTCCTTGTGCAGATTGGCGCAGGGAGTCGTGTCACGTGGATTGATGGGCCGCAAACGGCGGATGGCACTGCCTGGATGCAGGTATCGTATACCAATACCATCGACAATATCACCATCACCGGGTGGGCGCCCCAACAACGCCTCATGTCACCCCTTACACCGTAGTCGCGAGGTCTCTTGATGCACACAGAAGCCATGCTCAGACAAGTGCGAGCCTCGCAACGGATGGTAGTAGTCACTGGCGCTGGGATGTCTGCCGAGAGTGGCATTGCATCATTCAGACAGGCGTTGGTTGGTCCTTGGGCGCACTACGATGTACGCGATTTGGCGACGCCGCAAGCCTACGCCCGCAATCCCAAACTGGTCTGGCAATGGTACAACTTTCGCCGTTCGCTAGTCGAACAAGCAGAACCGAGCCCCGCGCATCACACATTGGTCGACCTCGAACAGCGCATCCCAGAGTTTTTGTTGGTCAGTCTGGCCATTGACGGACTCCATTGGCGGGCTGGCTCACGCGATATGGTCGAACTCAACGGCTGTGTACGCCGTACCCGCTGTGTCGAAAACGGACACCTCGGCGACTGGGACGAAGAAGGCGACATCCCACCGCGCTGTCAGCGCTGTGGCAGCCCGCTGCGCCCCGATGTCGTGCTCCTCGGCGAAGGGTTTGTCCGTGGCGATGTGACCAAAGCTAAAAGTGCCGTCGAACGTTGTGACACGATTTTGTTCCTCGGCGAAATAAGTGCCAACGACCCCGTCGCACAATTCCCGTTTATTGCACAACGTGCCGGCGCATGTATTATCACCATTGCACCGGATGATTCGATATTTAGTGTCATGGCAACACACGTCATAGCTACCACCCCTGGTGCGGTAGTGCCTGATCTGGTGGCGCAACTCTAGCACAGGAAGCATCGCGTATGAGCATCCATACACCACATACAATTATCCGTTCGTGGAATCGGTACGACGACGATCGCAGTCGCTTCTGGCCCGAATACCACGACCCATTTGAGGGGATCTGGAATCTACAACGCCCGCAATCGCCATTCTCGGGGGCGTGGCTCAACGACTTCATCGGCTCGCACCGTGCCGGGGCCCTGATTGGGCGCATTTCACTCCGCGATATCAACAACGACCTCAAATCGGCACGTCTGGGTATTACCCTGTCAGCCGAATATGTCGGCAAAGGACTAGGCACTGAGGCCATGCGCGGGTTTCTCGACTACTACTTCGATGAACTCAAATTTGTTGTCATGGTGCTCGATGTGGCTGCCCCCAACGAACGCGCCGTGCGCTCGTATCGCCGGCTCGGATTTGAATATGTTGAAAGTGACTGGCGAAACGCATACAATAGCATCAGCATGTCGCTCCTCGACACACCCGGGTATCGCCATCTGAAACCCCACTGCCGCGAGGATCAAGGCTGCGTGTGGATTGAATTCTTTGAGATGCGTCTCACATACGAGATGTGGCATCGCCACAAAAACGACGTGCCTGCCACAGGAGATTAGGGAATGACTCATTTTGTGCGATTTTGTATGAGCGCAGTTTTGCTCATGAGTCTGCTTAGTGCCTGCCAAATCGAGGGTGGCGTACGCAACCGCACGCCCGTCGGTGTCGATACCAATGCGCTGGCTGATACTACCGCAGTGCCCACCAATCAGGCCGTCGCCGAAGCGCTGGCCGTGCGCAACGATATCTGGGCCATTGGCGTAACTGACTTACCAAACGATCTCTTTCCCTATGCGAGTGATAGCTCGCTCAAACGACTCAATGGCATCGCCACAGAGTTGCTCTACCCGTCGCCGATTTTGCCCTATAGCTATGGGTACACCACTACCGGTGTCTTGACACAAATTCCCACCCTCGAGAACGGTGATGTCAAAATCAACGACGTCTCCGTCTATCTCGATGCAGCCGGCAATATTACCAGTACCGTTACCACGGTCATCACCCAGGTACAGCAACTGACCATCACCTACCATTGGAACGACAAGTTAACCTGGTCGGATGGCATTCCGGTGACTGCTGACGACTCTGTGTTTGCGTACGAGCTCGCACGCCAAAACGCCCCCCTCGGCGAAGAAGCCCGCCTACTGCTCGACCGTACTGCCAACTACGAAAAAGTAGACGACTACACCACCATGGCGACACTCCAGCCCGATTTGATTGGCTCGGGATTCATTCTCAGCTACTGGACACCCCTGCCACGGCATCTGCTCGCCGATGTCAATCCTGTAGAGATTCGCAAAAGTGATTTTGCCCAGAAGCCACTCAGCTATGGTCCCTACATGATTGATTCACGGTCAGCCAACGAAATTCGCCTACTCCGTAATCCGCACTACTACGGCAACCTACCGGCTACCTCGCAGGTGGTACTCACCGCCATGTCTGGTGTCGACATGATGCGTGCCAATCTGCAAAACGGCAACTTGGATGTGGCCGTAACCGACAAAGTCGCCGTCGACCAATATGCCTTTATCGACCAAGATGCCCGTGCGGGTCTGCCCGTTACCTACTACAACAGCCCGGTGTGGGAACATATCGACTTCAATCTCGATATCCAACTCCTACAAGACATCCGTATTCGCCGCGCCTTGGCCTACGGTTTTAATCGACAAGCATTGGCGGATACGCTCTTTAATGGGCGGTCACCTGTACTCGATAGTTGGCTGTTGCCCGATCAACGTGGTGCTGTCCCCGCCGATCAGTTGACGGTGTATCCGTACGATCCCGCCCAAGCAGCTGCATTGCTCGACGACGCCGGATTCCCGCTCAACGACAGCGGTGTGCGCGTCTCCAAACAGGGGATTACCCTGACCTTTGAACTGTTGACCACTACAGGGAGCCCCTTGCGCCAAGAAATCGCCAGTCGCTTCCAGAGCGATATGAAAGCCCTCGGTGTGGAGATTTTGGTAACCCCACTACAACCCGAGGAAATTTTCGCCCCCAATGGCCCGCTCTTTTTGCGCCAGTTCGAGTTGGCCTTGTTTGCCTGGATAGCAACGCCGGATCCTGCTGGCCTGCAACTCTGGAGCTGTAGCGCAGTGCCCAGTGAAATCAACGGCTGGGTCGGCAACAACTTCGCCGGCTGGTGTACCAGGGATGCTGATTTTGCGGTCAAACGAGCGGCCACATCACTCGATAGTGCCGAACAAAAAGCACAATATGCGGCGCAACAGGTCTTGTTCACCAAAGAATTACCATCACTGCCTCTCTTTCAACGCCTGGGCGTCGTCATCACCAACCCACAAGTGACTGGTGTGTTGCCCGATGCACTCGCACCACTGACATGGAATATTGCTAGCTGGCAACGTGCCACCACCCCGTAAGTATCGCCAAAAACACCAGTAATGCCCGAGTAATGCGGTCTTGCTAGCATACCCTCATCAAGGAGGGTGTCATGGAAGAGCACGCCGCATTACTCGGGTTGGTCCAAGTTGATGGCCTCGGTTCGTTTCGCATTCACAAATTGTTACGCCACTTCGGCAGTGCACAAGCGATTCTCGCAGCACCCTATCACGACCTTGTCCAGGCGGGTGTACCCGCACACATTGCCACCAACATTACCCAGGTTGCGCATCACGACCATCATGGGCTCTGGTGCCAATTCCACGAGCGTGGTATCCACGTCATCCCATTCGATGATGCCCACTACCCCTCGCTTCTTTCCCATATTCCCAATCCACCAATCATGCTTTTTGTGCGGGGGAGTTTGTCTGTGCTCAGGAGCCCGTGCGTCGCACTCGTTGGCACACGGCATCCAAGCAGTTACGGCATTGATATTACGCGCAGTATTGCGCGTGATTTGGTCAGTCACGCAGTCACCGTAGTCAGTGGGCTCGCATTGGGCATTGATACGGTGGCGCATGAAAGCGCGCTCCATGCCCATGGTCACACCATTGCGGTGCTCCCATCGGGCGTTGATCTCATTTATCCGGAGCGCAATCGGGCCTTGGCACAGCGCATGCTTGCCCAACCAGGGAGTGCCTTGGTGAGCGAGTTTTTCCCAGGGACCAAGGCCACACCAGTGCTTTTTCCGGCACGCAATCGCCTCATCAGCGGATTATCGCTGGGGGTCGTCGTCTGTGAGGCTGGCGTACAAAGTGGCGCACTGATTACCGTCAAGGCCGCACTCGATCAAGGGCGTGATGTCATGGCCGTACCCGGATCCGTCTTTGCACCACAAAGTGCCGGTTGCCTCGAACTCCTGCACCAAGGCGCCATACCCGTACGGCATGCCCATGACATTTGTGCCCAGCTCGGACTCACCGAGACGCCAGCAGCACTCGATACGCAGGATGAACTCCTGCGCATCCTCGGTAGCCCGCGCCACATCGACGAGCTGTGTCGTATCCTAGGACGCAACAGTGCAGATCTGCTTGGTGACCTGTTGATGCGCGAGTTGCGTGGTGAAGTCCGCGATATTGGCAATGGGTGTTATGTGCGGTGCTAGAGTATAATAGGTATGGGTATTACCACAAAGGACTGCGGGATGAGTAATTCATGGCGTGACTACAATTTCATTCTCCTTGGTGCACTGATTGGCTTGAGTACATTCAGCCTGTTGATGGTCTATAGTGCCACCCTCAACGATGAAATGACCGCTGGATATTTTAATCGCCATCTCGTCAATATTCTGGTCGGCGTGGTGGTGATGGTGGGGATAACGCTGTTCGACTATCACACGTTCCAGAGTTGGTCTTTGCCACTCTATGTCGCAAGCGTATTGTTGCTGGCCATCGTGCTCATCTACGGGAACATCCGCGGTGGTGCCCAAAGCTGGCTCGACCTAGGCATTCGTACCATCCAGCCATCTGAGCCGATCAAACTCGTGATTATCATGGTGCTGGCCGGCTTCTGGGCCAGCCAAGAACGCTTTAGTGGGCAATGGCGCCCGCTGATTGGTAGCATCTTGCTATTGAGTGTGCCGCTGTTGCTGGTTTTTATCCAGCCCGACTTCGGTACGTCGCTCGTGTTCATCACTGTATGGATATTCATGACGCTCGTAGCTGGGATGACAATTTTTCAATTCGGCGCATTGCTCACAGTGGCAGCACCTGTCATCTATTTCGGCTGGACCTACATTCTCGCCCCCTATCAGCGTACACGCTTGCTGATTTTCCTTGACCCCTTGAAATACGATCCCGAACTCAAATCTGGGGCATGGAACATCATTCAATCGCTAAACGCGATTGGCGCGGGTGGACTCACCGGCCAAGGGTGGACGCAAGGTGTGATGAGTCAAGGGAAGTTTTTGCCGGTACAGTACTCCGACTTCATCTTTGCTATCACCGGTGTAGATCTCGGTGGTCGCCGCACCACCGTACTCTTGCTCTTGCTCGGTGTACTCATCTGGCAGGCCCTCGATATTGCCAGCAATGCACGTGACATGCTGGGGCGCTTGATGGCCACTGGTATCGCTGCCATGTTTTTGTGCCACGTGCTCGTCAATGCGGGCATGAATATGAGCATCATGCCGATTACGGGTATCCCGTTGCCATTCATCTCGTATGGTGGCAGTTTCACCGTGACATCCTTTGCGGCAATTGGACTCCTACAAAGCGTGTCGCTCTGGCGGCGCCGCATTCATTTTTGATGGACGATTTGCGCATCCAATTGGCACATACGGTGTCTACGCGCCACTTTTTTGATATGATGATTGTGAACATTTAGGTGAGGGGTGGTCGATTATGAGTCGTTATGCTGCTGCAGGAGTCAATATCGCCGAAGGCAATCGTGCCGTTTCACTGATGGCGGCTGCCGTGCAATCCACATATACGCCGGCAGTTGCTGCCGGGTTAGGTTCATTTGGTGGATGTTTCGACCTGAGTAAAGCAGTCAGCGACTTGGAGAATGCTATTCTGGTTGCATCAACCGATGGCGTCGGCACCAAAACACTCGTCGCATCGGCATGCAACGACTATCGTAATATTGGCATTGATTTGGTCAATCACTGCATCAACGACATCCTCGTCCAAGGTGCCCGGCCGCTGTTTTTCCTCGACTATATCGCCGTCGAAAAACTCAATGCGGAACAGGTCGCCACCATTGTCCAGAGTATTGCCACGGCGTGTCGGGCCGTAGGATGCGCCATCCTTGGCGGTGAAACGGCAGAAATGCCTGGCATCTACCGCGAGAACACCTTTGACGTGGCTGGTACTATTATCGGCGTCGTCTCGCGCGATCACATGTTGCCACGCAACGTGGCAGTGGGCGATGTCATCTTGGGGATTCCTTCCACCGGACTGCATACCAACGGGTATTCGCTGGCCCGCAAAATCGTCTCCATTTTGGGCGGCTACAACGCCCGCCCGGCCGAACTCAAGGGTCAGAGTATTGGCGAAGCCTTGCTTGCGCCACACCGCTGCTATCTCCCCGAATATGCCACACTAAGTGGATCAGGCGTCCCAATCAATGCCCTCGTGCATATCACTGGTGGCGGCATCATCGATAATCTGCCACGTGTGCTCCCGGCTGGATGTGGTGCCGTGATTCATCGTGGCACCTGGCCGGCGCCGCCCATTTTTGACCTGCTCATCGAAGCCGGATCACTGAGCGACAACGACGCCTACCACGCCCTCAACATGGGGCTGGGCATGCTCGTTATTGTGCCAGCGTACGCCGCGGCTGCCGCGTGTATTGCCCTGCCCGAAGCCAACATGGTCGGCGAAATCGTCGCAGGGTCAGGTGTGGTGCTACGATGATGCACATCGTGCAGGTCGCCAGCGGTCGCCGTATCGCATATAGCGACAGTGGCCCAGCTACCGGTATGCCGGTGGTCATGTGTCATGGACTGCCCGGATCACATGTGCAAATCCCCAACAACGATATCTTGCATACGCATCACGTGCGCATGATCATCATCGACCGCCCTGGATTTGGGCAATCCGATCCGCATCCCGGCCGGAGTATCCAAAGTTGGCACGACGATATCCTCGCCGTGCTCGATAGCCAGGGAATTGCCCAGTGTGTCCTGTTGCCGTTTTCGGCGGGCACGCCATACGCCCTCTCATTCACCGCTAGTCATCCACAGCGCGTCCAGCGCCTATTCGTGGTATCGGGAATGGCACCCAATACAACCGCCGATATTGCACGCATGCAGTGGCACCACCGTGTCAATCATTCCTTTGGGAATGCCATGCCGCTGTGGGTCAACGACGTCGTAGCCCGCATGGCAAATGTGGTCATCGGCAAAGGTGCACATGCCGGGCGTTTTGGCATGTGGCTGATGCGCAACGTCTTTACACCCACCGAAAATGTCTATGCCCGGGCGCCAGAGGGGCTCGTCTTTCGCGAGATGTTGGCCATGAGCTTCGCCCAAGGGTATCACAGCTACCTCGAAGACCTGCGCCTGATTACCCAGCACTGGGATATCGACATGCACCGCATCACCCACCCCGTAACCTGCTGGTACGGCGATAGCGACCGGATTACGCCGGCTGATGCGGGGCGACAGTTGGCACTACACTTACCGCAGGTGCAGCTACACGTCTTCCCAGGGCATGGGCATCTCCTTGTTTTCCGCGAATGGGATCGGTTGATTGCGCAGTTGGCACACGAGGGAATGACATCATGAGGTATGAAGTATTGCTTGCCGAAGGCAAGACCAAACGCATCTATGCTCACCCGGGTGCGGCTGATTTGGCCATCATCGTCAGCAAAGACGATATCACCGCAGGTGACGGCGCACGCCGCCACGTGATTCACGGGAAAGGGATCATCAGCGGACGCACCACCGCCAACAACTTCGCATTACTCCGCCACCACCACATCCCCACACACTTCGTGGCATTTGGTGCCCACGACGATACCATGGTGGTGACCCGCTGCGCCATGATTCCCCTCGAAGTCGTCACCCGCCGCTATGCGACAGGCTCGTACCTCAAACGTCACCCCGATGTCGTCGAAGGACAACGCTTTGACCCACTCATCACCGAATTTTTCTTCAAAGATGATGCAAATCATGATCCGCTGATGAGCGTACCCGAGCTCGTTTCTGCCAAAATAACTGACAAATCGACACTTTCACAGATGACCGAAATGGCACAGAACGTATTCACTGTATTAGAAGAAGCATGGGCGCATCACCACGTGACCTTGGTCGACCTCAAAATTGAATTTGGGCGTACGCCGAGCGGGCAGCTCGTGGTCGCTGACGTGATTGACAACGACTCGTGGCGGCTGTGGCGGGGCGGTACCAAAGCGGCCATGCTCGACAAACAAGTCTACCGCAACATGGCGCAGGTGGATGACGCAGGGCTGGCGCACATCAAAGCCAACTACGAAATCGTCATGCGCATGACAGATATGTGGCGTTGAGAATTAAAAATTAAAAATTAAGAATTACAAATGACGTGTGGTAGCTCGTAGGGGCGAATAATATTCGCCCGGGCAATGATACACGCGCACGCAGAGGGCGCAGAGACGCAGAGGTGGTTGTGGCCATGCACACGGTGTATCCCATTGACGGATACACGCAGCGCCTCAGCGTGCTCCGCGTGTGCAGTTCACATACACACACAAGCGCGTATACAGGCAATGCCTTATTTATGTGGCATCGGTATTGTTATGAATTAAAAATGACGGGGTGTGGCGCACCCCGATTAGGTCAACGCCGACATCACGACCAGCGTGTGGCGTTGACCGAAGCGATCACGCACATGGGCCTTGAGTGTCCCTTCGATGCGGAAGCCGAGGCGAGCAAAGATGGCTTGGCCACTTTTTTGCGCCTCGAGCATTTCGACGACCACTTTGTGAGCCGACAAGCGCTTGGCCTCGTTAAAAATCACTTCGCCCATGGCAGTCCCTAGACCAACACGGCGGTAGGCATCAGCAATCACCAATTTGACCATGGCCACGTGGCTTGTGCGTCCTGCCAGCATGCGCACCGAGGCGTAGGAGGCAATAATATCAGGGCCATCGAGTGCCACCATTTGGCGCCAATGCTCGGCACTTGCCGCATTACACAGGCGCGCAACAATTTCTGGGCTACGCAGGTCGTGTTCGAGGTACGTCCAGTCGTCTTGGGGCAATGCCTCACCAAAGTGCAATAGGCGTGTTTTGTCGTCAGATTGCAGGGGGCGAATCGTGACGATTCGGCCATCACGAAGCGGAACTGGCGGCATGAGTTTGTGCATCGAATCAGGCATACAACACTCCGGTGTGAACGCACACCACGACACATTTTGCTATGATAGGCGTATAGTACCTGAATTCACGACCTGCCGCAATGAAAGGGATTCCCACATGACCGCTCTGCCGCATTGGCGCATGGATACACCGTTTGCCGATATCAATGACCCGGCCCTCAGTCTCGCAATGACAGCCCTGGACACGACGATTACACAACTCACCACACTCTTTGATACCAATCACATCACCAAGCACGATACCGCACAGACGGTAGATGTCAAAGTCCTCGAGCGTGTCCTCAGCGACATGGGCAGTTGTTATGAGACCATTCGCACACTCAACGCATACATCTACTGCTTTGTGAGCACCAACTCACGCGATAGCGTGGCCCAAGCCCGCCTGAGCGAACTCCGCCAACGGCTCGTGCGCGTGAGTCAGCTAGGCACGCGCTTGACCGCCTGGGCTGGTACGCTCGATGTCGCCACACTGGCGGCACAATCCACCATCGTTGCCGCACATCGCTTTATGCTAGAAGAAGCCGGGCGCCGAGCCAAACACCAGATGCCACCCGATAGCGAAGCACTCGCCGCCGAACTCAATGTCAGTGGTGGTGGTGCGTGGGCGCGCCTGCACAGCAATATGACATCGCAGTTGAGTGTCACTTTCGATGGCAAACCACAACCGATGAGCGCCATCCGTGCCATGGCGTATGACAGCGACAGCGAAACACGTCGGGCTGCCCACGAAGCCGAAATCGCCGCCTGGCAAACCACCGCTATGCCCCTCGCTATGGCCATCAATGCCATCAAAGGTGAAGTAAATACACTGGCCAAACGGCGTGGCTTTGCTGACCCCGTAGACATCTCACTTCTCGATAATCGCATGGATCGAGCGACGCTGGATGCGATGATGGGCGCTGCCTACGACAGCTTCCCCATCTTTCGCCGCTACCTGCGCGCCAAAGCCCGCCTCCTTAAATCGGGCACGCAACTTCCGTGGTATGACCTGTTTGCTCCGGTCAGCACGGCGGGCAAAGCGTGGAGTTATCCCGAGGCCTGCGAATTCGTGGCCACGCAATTCCACGCCTATTCACCACGCCTTGGTGACTTTGCACGACGCACCTTTGCAGAGGGATGGGTCGATGCCGAGCCACGCCACGGCAAAGTGGATGGTGCATTTTGTATCGGCCTGCAAAAAGACGAGTCACGTGTGCTCATGAACTACAAACCGTCGATTGGTAGCATTATGACGCTGGCGCACGAGCTGGGCCACGCCTACCACAACCTCAACCTGGCCACCCAGACTCCACTCAACCGCGATACGCCGATGACCCTCGCCGAAACGGCCAGCACCTTCTGCGAAACACTCACCCAAGCCGCGGCCCTGCAACACGCGGATGCTGCCGGCAAACTCGAAATACTAGAATCGTCGTTGCAACGCTCGTGTCAAATTGTGGTGGACATCACCAGTCGCTATTTATTCGAAAGTCGGTTGTTTGCACAACGGCAACAGCGTGAACTCTCGCCCGATGAACTGTGTGCGCTGATGACCCAGGCTCAGACCGAGACGTATGGTGATGGGCTACAGTCGGACACACTCCACCCCTACATGTGGGCCGTCAAAGGGCATTACTACAGCACAGGACGTTCGTTTTACAACTATCCGTACATGTTCGGCCAACTCTTTGGTACGGGACTCTATGCACGCTACCGCGAAAATCCCAGCACATTTACTGCACAGTACGATACCCTGCTCAGTAGCACCGGCAAAGGCGATGCGGCTACACTTGCACGTAGCATGGGGATCGACATCACCACTCGCGCATTCTGGGAGGGAAGTTTGGCCGTCGTCGCCGAGGAAGTGGCGCAGTTTGAGGCAATTGTAGGGGGGTAACATCGATATTCAGGATATGTGGGAACATCGATATTCAGGATA
>CAZIKU010000070.1:0-269 GCA_964539815.1 uncultured Klebsiella sp.
CGAAAGAAGACATAGTCGTGATCGATGAGCCAATTGCCATCGGGTTACCCGCTACACCAGCGTGTGTATGTGGGTGTAGTACCGTATTCTGGGCCATTCATCCAATGCCAATTCCCTTCATCGCTATCATCACTCAATCCAATCCAGTGCTTATCGTTGGGGCCCATAAAGGATAAGATGATATTGTATTCTGCGTCGTTGGTAATGTTGACGAGATAACCTGGCCGCGATTTGAAGGATTGCGACTGCACATCACGGAGTGCATCAAA
>CAZIKU010000070.1:372-8678 GCA_964539815.1 uncultured Klebsiella sp.
TTTCAGGTAAAAGCGTGCTTATTGTCAGAGAATCGAGCGCCGTATTTGCATCCGCCACACTCCCGTGGAAGCGCAATGCCGACTGGTTGATCCATCCAGCAGACTCTGCTTCAAGCGTGAGCCCGCTCGTCGCACTTATGCTGAGTGTACTCGAACTCCCTGGTGTAAGTTCTACGAACACCATCACATCACTGCTCCCCATGACTGCGAAATCATCACTTAGTGCAACATTCGTAGTGTTGGCTAATAGTGTAGTGGCAGGAGGAACAATGACGCTTTCTCCACTTGCGTATGCCTTGGATGGATGATTGTTTATGAATAGAGTGCTTACCAAGAGGCATACAATTATTGTGCGACTTAAGACGTGCATAGTAGCCCATGTAATACCCAAAAATACCGTAATATTAAAATTTTACTTATTCAATAAATCAGTGTCAAATAATCCAATTGCAATAATTTATATTCACACAAAAACACCAGCATACACCGTCGATACACCACGCTGCGAGAATTGCGCAGCCGCACTACTTCACGTGATGGAGCCATATTACGACTCGCCAGCTTCTTCGATCAATAAATTGCGGTAAGCATCGATATACAACAACACAGACCCGCTGATTGTAATCAGGGCAATGTAGATGAGTTGCTTGCCACTACAGAAAAAGAGATACACCATACCACTGATGGTCCACAAAATATTCGCCAGGGTGATTTTCCAGATACGCGCACCAAACGTCCCCCAGGAAAACGGGTGTGGATCGGTGACCACTTGCAGTTCGCCGAGGCTTTTGTATGCGACGATGTAGAAAACAAGCAATGATGCGACGGTTAAGACAATAGCAATGGTCAGTACATGCGCTTCCACGAAAAATATCAACGAGATGCCATTAGTAATGGCCCAGGCATTTGCACAAGTAATCCGCCACAGTTTACGCATAAACGTACTCAATGTATGCATATCACCCCTCGGTACTCAATGGTGCGGTAATGACTGCTTGTTCGTGTGATTCGTCATCTGATGCCGATTCTTCGTCTGTGGGAAGAAGATATGCGCGATAGGCATCAACATAAAAGAACGCCAATCCGACGACGACCAAGATGGTCGTTACGAATAGTGCCGTGCCGGCGACATACAGCACGAGTGAGACAACACTCACGATGGTCAGGATGTTTTTGGCCGTAATTTCCCACATGTTCTTGGCAAACGTGCGCCACGAGAACGGTGGTAATGCGCTGTAGTCGATTTCAACATATTCCATGGTGCGGTACGCATAAAAGTAGTACAGCACATACGACACAATCGTCACGATAATCGTGTACGTCATGAACACACCTTTGACCCAGTATATTGCTGCAAATGCCATTGCAATCCAGATTGCATTTGTTACTGTAATGCGCCAGAGTTTGCGCAGAAACAGGCCTGTGTCAAAATCTGGTTTCTCCTCAGGTGCGGATTCTTCTGATGCTTGTGTTGCATTCGCCTTGATTGCTCCGTAGTAGTACAACACAAAACTGAGCAACGTTAATGCGCCCATGACCAGCAGTGTTTTCCCTGACACAAACAACAGTGTAAACAGGGCAGCACAAATATAGGTCGCGTTTTCGGTGGTGCTCTGCCAGATGATGCGTAGTGTGGTCTTCATTTCACTTCCCCCGACTATTTCCGTCGGCGCGAGCGGGCCGCCTGCCCTGCGAGGATCGACGTGACTGCAGTAGATGCAACGAGTGCCCGCCGTGTTTCAATGGGAATATGCGATCCTACGGGGACATAGCTGTTGAATCCACTGCGATACAGGTCTACCTCTGATTCAAATACACGGCGCGCCGCTTCCGGTGCGGTTTGCATGACAGTTGATATTTCAGCTTTAGTGGTTTCGTCGAGTTGTTGCGTGTCTAGGGCAGTAAACACTGTCTCTAATTGCTCAGGTGTCGCTTGTGCCAGCACGGTGGTGTCCGTGATAAGCGTCAATACGTCGTCCTGACTGAGTGGTTGTTGCAAAAACGCATCGATTGCTTGTTCGATTTGTTCAGCTGTGGCATTTTCATCGTGGAGTTGTGTCAACAACTCCGTTGTGTCAATCGCTTCTGCGTCAGAAGTTCCCCCAGTTTCATCTGAGGCATTCGTTGTGTCACCAGTGTCTGTGCCATCACCTGCATCTGTCCCATCAGATTCCGCAGTCGCAGTGACGGTCTCTTCATCGATTGCATCATCAGGGGTGGCCGTCTCGCTACCGTCGTCTTGAGCCGTTTCGGTGGCCGGAGTCTCGGTGTCGTCGATGGCTGGAGTCTCGGTGTTGTCGATGGCCGGAGTCTCGGTGTCATCGATGGCCGGAGTCTCGGTGTCGTCGATGGCCGGAGTCTCGGTGTCATCGATGGCCGGAGTCTCGGTATCCTCTGGAATGGGTGTGGCGGTATCTTCGGGGGCGGGAGTTTCTGTGTCATCATCGACTGCTTGTCGCCAGTAGTCCCGGGCAAATTGTGTGTTTGCATGGCGTACGCGTGCATCGACGGTATTCCAAAGACTGAAGCTGACGGCACCGACAAGGAGACAAGCAAAAATGATGCGCATCATGTGTTGAACGTTTCGTTGCATAATCGTATCATGATATAGCGTATGAATGCCAAGATGTTACATGAAAGTGGTATCTTTGTCAATTGAGAAATGTTGATGATTTTAGCGATTTTTATTATAAAATATGAATGCAACAGCCATGATAGCGCTACCTCGAGGTGACTGCCTGCACACAGTATGCGTTGTCTCTGTAGTGAAAGAATGTCGTACGATGATGCATCCTGATACCACTGCGCGTTACATCGGTGCCGAGAAAGGCATCGGAATTGTTGCCACTGCTGATATTCCAGTCGGGACGATTGTGTACGTGTATGATGCAATGGAAATTGTACTCCGCCCCGATGACCCGCGCCTCAAAACCCCCCTCTATCAGAAGTTATTCGACCATTTCAGCTTTGCGGATAAATGGGGCAATCGCGTCGTCTGCTGGGATCACGGGCGCTATATGAATCACTGCTGCCACCCCAACACGTTATCAATGACGAACGGATGCAATATCGTCATCGCACATATCCGTGCGGGAGAAGAATTAACCGAAGATTATGGACTTTGGCGCATGGTCAAGCCGATGCCACTCGTCTGCCAGAAGTCAGCCTGCCGTAAGATCGTTGGTACCGAAGACAATCCATTAATTGCCGATGCCTGCGATCGGCTCATCACACAAGCGATTCTGCAGTGGCGTGCGGTTCCGCAAGCGATGATGCCAGTGATTACTACAGATGTAGTCACCGAATTAGATACATACCTCCAGACCGGCCAAGGATATCAATCAGTACGTGGGTTGCTCTGTCCCGCATGGGAATAGCGCAGTGTTCGTTTCTTTTTGACTCTTGTGTACGATTACTGAACGAGAAAGTAGTGGTTTACAATGATGCATCCAGACACGACCGTAGGGTACATCAACGAAGTGTTGGGGTTGGGAATTGTTGCCACCAAACCGATACCCAAAGGCACCATCATCTATGTGTATGATTCACTCGAGATTGTGATTCCACCCGATGATCCACGCATCACTGAACCTCTCTATAGTCGCATTCTCGAGCATTTGAGTTTCTCCGACAAACGGGGCAACTACGTGGTGTGCTGGGATCACGGGCGCTACATGAATCATTGCTGCCATCCCAACACCATGGCAATGGCCAATGAGTGCTGTATTGCAATCCGCGATATTGCTGCCGGTGAAGAATTGAAAGAGGATTACGGCTTGTGGCGTGTCGTGCAACCAATGGGGTTAATTTGTGACAATCCCTTGTGTCGCAAATATGTTGGCGCCGACGATAATCCGCTAATTGCCGATCGCTGTGATACACTCATCAAGCAGGCGATTCTCAAGTGGCGTGATGTGCCACAAGCGTTGTTGCCATTGATGAGTGAGCAGACCATCAACGAGCTTGATACGTACGTGCACACCGGTATGGGGTACAAATCGGTACGCACACTGTTGGATGACGAATAGCGTAGCGGTGAATTAACCCCCCACCGCAAATCATTGGTGATATGCATGGTGCATGCGATCGAGCTCTCAGGTATGTACAATCTGCGCGACCTTGGCGGCATGCGCTGTGCGGATGGGCGTACCACCCGCCCAGGCGTCTTTCTCCGCGGTGATTCGCCACACATGTTGGCATCTACCGCACTCGCATGGTTGCATGATTACGGTGTGACCGCAGTAGTCGATTTGCGTTCGCACCACGAGCGCACACAGTTGCCTACACCATTCGAGCAACATGCGGATTTCCAATATGCACATATACCATTACGTGTGCACGGCATGCGTGCCTACGATTTGCGTCAATTAAAGCAAATCGAGCGCTACTACATCACCATGCTCGAGACGGATCAAGCCCAATTTGCGCGACTCTTTCAACTGCTCGCTGCCCATCCAGACGGGCTCTTTTTCCACTGTCGCATTGGCAAAGACCGCACCGGTCTAGTCGCAGCCATGATTCTCGACATGGTCGGTGTTTCACATGCCGATATCATCGCTGACTATACCCGCACCACGGCAAACATCACCCCGTTAATTGCCCGCTATCAATCCGAACGACCGTTTTATGTGAGCCAACGCCTCTACGAAGATTTATTTGTGGCACACACCCATGTCATCCAGCGTGTATTGACTGAGTTGACCACACGCTATGGCGGGGCAGCCGGCTATTGTCGCGCCATTGGTGTCGCCGATACTGCGGCACGCCTCGCTGCCAAGTTGTGCAGCTAAATCCCGCAGTGTAATGCACTGGTGTGGAGCACTTTCAACGGTTCACCACGCATAAACGCGTGCCCTTGTGCAACTTGCTCACTTTTGCGATCAAAGGCGTGCACCAAATCATCAAGCCCGGCATCATCGAATTGGGCGTGATAACAACGCAACGCTGCTGCTTTTTGCGTCCAAGTAGACGTAATGTCTACAATCACATTCGGTTCCCGGGTGAAATAAAAGGCGATTCCGCCAATCTGATGCGCTTGATACGCGGCATCCACGGCTGGGTCTGATGACGCGATGCGGGTGAGTCCCGCAAACATGACTGCTTCGCTGACCGCAAGCCCCGTCTGGATGTGATCACGATGTCCCTCATAGGTCAGCCACGGGTCACACGTCATCACGAAGTCTGGTTTGATGAGTCTGATGTACTTGAGCAGATCGCGCCGCACCGCAAAATAGTCGTAGTCGCCGGCATCCGGGTAGTCAAGCCAGTACTGCTGGGGATGAATGCCGAGGATGTGTGCGGCCTGCATTTGGTCGCGTTTGAGCGCGGCGCGGGCCTCGTCGTCGTTGGCAAAGCCATCAACCACACCCATCAAATCGTTGGTGACTGTCACGTAGATGACCTCGCTGCCCTGTGCCGTCAAGCGGGCAATTGTGCCCGCAGCGGCGATGTCGTTGTCGTCGTAGTGGGGCTGAATGCACAGTACACGCTTGGCCGAAAAGAGATCGGGAATCGGCAATATCGTATCAATCATCGGTCTGTTCCTCTCGTTTTATCCGTTCATCCGTACGACATCGCCAGTCTGGGCACTGTGGAATGCAGCGTCAACGATTTGCATATTGACAATGCCTTCTGCGGCGCCGGGATTGGGCGTGGTACCACTGCGCACACATTCCACGAAGTAGGCGAGTTGTGTGTCGTAGAGCACTTGTGGGCAGTGTGATTCCCGCGGGAATGGGAAGCCGGCGTCGGTGCTGACGACATCCGTGCGCGTTGCATTGGGGAGCACGGTGCGCGTCGGGAAGATTTGGCCAAATCCGCTGCTGCCGTAGAGTTTGGTGGCGGCTTCGGGTCCATCCATGTGGGGTTGCCACCAGCCCGATTCAATCACCGAGTTGGTGCCGTTGCTCCATTCAATCAGCAGCAAACCCGTGTCATCCACGTCATACGTGCCGTAGTGGGTGCCGATTTTGGCGTACACAGAGACAGGGTGTGGGTCGCCCAACAAAAAGCGCACCGTGTCAATCGCGTGAATGCCCATGTCGGCCAACGCTCCACCGCCCGCGTATTGCTTCTGTGCAAACCAGCCACTCGGCCCCCAGTGCGTGTGAATACCGTAGCCAGTGGTGCGCACCACCCGACCGAGGGTCGGCATGCGTTCCTTGAGCCACAACACGTCTTGGTCGAAGCGCCAGCAATGCGCCACCATCAGCTGGGCGCCACTTGCGGCTGCTGCCTGCTGCATCTGCAGTGCTTCGTTGGCATTCATTGCCATTGGTTTTTCGACCATGACATGGATGCCTGCCGTGAGTGCCCGGATACTCTGTGGTGCGTGTAAATAGTTGGGGGTGGCAATCACGATGGCATCGACATCACCGTCACGAATCAGGTCGTCGATGGTGGCGTACTGCCGCGGTATTGCGAATGTGTCTGCAAATGCTGCCATCGATGCAGGTTGGTGATTGACCACCGCAGCCAGTGTCACGCCGAGATTGCGCGCTGCCTGCGCATGGATTTTGCTGATATAACCGGTGCCGGCAAATGCAATGCGCATCATTGCTTCCTTTCTAATCAATAAACGGGATATGGGCAATGCCATAGGGTAAGTTGTGTGTGACACAGTAGTGCGGCAACATGGCCATGGTCTGATCGACATAACTCTTTTGCAGGCGATGCAACGGGATGTGACACGCCACGAGCGCTGCATGAAGTGGGGCAACATCCAATCCTTGACGAGCCGCCATGTGCAGGATGCCCGGACCGACCAGCTCACCATGTGCCATACCGTGGCCAACAATGGTTTCTATGGCATAGGCGAAGTAATGCTCGCTGCCTTCTTCGGGGCGTGAATGCCCGATTTGATGGCAGAGTTGCACTTCGAGGGCCAGCATGTCAAAGAGTTCTTTGAGGCCGCCATGGTCGCCACGTCCTGCGGATTCTGCGCACGCGATGCTCGTTTGTAGGATCTGCTGTGCCATCTCGTATGCCCATGGGATGAATGGCATGTGCGCGGGATTTTTGTCTTCACGATGAGCGAATTCCCAATCCCACGCCCCCGTTGCAATTGAGAGCACATCGGTAATCCCGGCCGCTCGCAGTGGTGCTGGTGCCTGTGCGATCACATCCAGGTCGAGATAGAGCGTATCCGGGGCTTTGGTGGGGATGTAGTAGACGCACCCGTCGCGGCGAATCCCGGAGGCAGGGGTGAGAAACGCATCCACAGAAAGTGCCGTGGGGATGCAGATGAGTGGCAGGTCGAGTTGACAGGCAATATATTTGGCCGTGTCGACTGCCAATCCACCACCGACTGCGTATACGACGGCAAAGTCGCGATGGGGGAGACCACCAATTGCATCATCCCATGCGACAATGGTGGCTTCGCTGCTCCAGATGAGGTGTGCGTTGGGCACGCCACGAAAATCAGCAGAGACTGCGTGCCACGCCGGTGGTGAGGAGACAATCAGGGCGGTACGGGCATCACTGATGGTGTTGATGCGTAGCATCTCAACAGTGGGTAGATGGGGGATACGCATGCGATGACCTCGTTGACATTTCATGCATTACTTGATGTGTAAAGTATAACACAGCACTACAAAGAGACGTTTGCCACATGCAATCTAGACAGAATAGGTTGCGTGTAGTATGATGTGGCTACATCCAAGGCATAACTCAATAGGGAATTCGCGCATATACGCAGACAAAGGAGCTCACCGATGAACTCTTCTCGATGGCGTGCAACGTTGTTGTTGCTTGTGGTGTCACTGATTTTGGCGGCATGTAGTGCTACCAGCAGTCAGCCCGCTGCCCCTGCCGAAAAAACCAAGGTGATTATTTTTGTTGGTTTTGGGACGGGTACCGATCCCGATCAGGTAAGTGCCCAAGAAGCACTCGCCAAGAAATTCAACGATTCCCATGACAACATCTCGGTTGAATTCATGATTGCCCCACACGATCAAGCCACGGAAAAGTATCTCACCATGGTGGCTGGCGGCAATGCCCCACAACTGGTCGGTCCACTCGGTGTATCGACAGTGGCGCAGTTTTTTGATCAATGGGAAGACATCACTCCCTACATCGCCAAAGACAACTACGATTTAAGTGATTTCTATGGTCCATCAGTCACACTCAACAAATACCCCACGCTGAATGCCGGTCTACCCCTCGGGCTCTACCCGTCGTTCTTGTTCTACAACAAGGATGCCTTTGATGCTGCGGGTATTCCCTATCCCACCCACGATTTTGATGACAAAGCCTGGGACATCAACGCCCTGCAAAACGTGGCCACGCAGTTGACCATCGACGCCAAC
>CAZIKU010000070.1:8688-12703 GCA_964539815.1 uncultured Klebsiella sp.
CGGATTTCGATGCCGCCAACATCAAACAATGGGGCTATGGCGACACCTGGACCGACTTCCGTGGCCAGATGACCATGTTTGGTGCGCCCACCAAAGGACGCCCAGCCAGCGACGACTACAAAACAGCCCAAGTCAATTCGTCCGAATGGAAGTATGGCGCCAAGTGGCTCCACACCGGTGTACACAAAATGCACTTCATGCCCGATGCTGCGGGTCAAGGAGCCATCGACTCTGCGTCCGGTGATCCCTTTGGTGGCGGGCATGTGGCCATCTGGTATAGCCACACATGGTACATGTCAGAGGGGTTGAATGGTCTGCCCTTTAAGTTTGACATTGCGCCGCTCTTTTTCAATCAAAACGGCAATCGTATTTCGCGCATCCACGCCGACCTCTTTACCATCCCCAAAACGGCCAAAAACAAGGATGCAGCCTGGGAAGTAATGAAGTGGTTGGTCGCCCCCGAACAAATCATGGATGTGTGTGCCGTGTACGGCTGTCTCCCTGCGCGCAAATCCGTGGAAGAAATGTTCAAAACAAAGCTCAAAGAACGCTTCCCCACCATCGATCATGCCGTCATCTTCAAGTCCATCGACTACCTCGATGATCCCAATCACGAGTCATTTGTCCCCGAATGGAGCAAGGTCAACGATACCCTGAACAACACGTTGACCA
Organism: uncultured Klebsiella sp.; assembly: GCA_964539815.1. Lineage (GTDB taxonomy): Bacteria > Chloroflexota > Chloroflexia > Chloroflexales > Roseiflexaceae > UBA965. The sequence continues at coordinate 9,361 of CAZIKU010000070.1, forward strand.
CCATTTACACGGATCCGGCGGCTGACACGGATGCATTGTTGGATACGGCTAATTCCGACGTACAAGCGATTTTTGATGAATATTGGACCAAAAATCCCTAATTCCAACGCCTGAATTCGTACGACCGCGTGTAGCTTCTGCACGCGGTCGTTTGGTTGTGAATGCAAGTGAGGTATGGTATGGCACGTGTATCACGGTCGTTAGGATGGCGCGAGGCACTGGCTGGGTATCTGTTCATTGTGCCGTGGCTACTCGGGTTCGTGATTTTTACCTTTGGTCCCATGATCGCATCGCTCTACTTCTCGTTTACCGAATACGACATTGTCTCGTCGCCCAAATGGGTAGGCCTCGCCAACTACACCAAAGCATTTGGTGGCGTACTGGCTTACATCCAGACCGGTGACGTTCGTCAACTCAAAGATCCAATCTTTTGGAAATCGTTGCAAGTAACGCTTTACTTTGCTGCACTCTCACTCCCACTCAATCTCTTGTGTAGTTTCTGTTTGGCCATTTTGCTCAATCAAAAAATCTTTGGTTTACGCATTTGGCGCACCATTTACTTCTTGCCATCAATTATCTCTGGGGTGGCGGTGACATTGTTGTGGTTGCGCATCCTGAATCCGCGCATGGGCATCTTGAATCCCTTTTTGCGCGATGTCCTCGGCATTGCCAATCCACCGGGCTGGTTGCAAGACCCAAACTGGGCTGTGCCCGCCTTGGTGTTGATGGGGTTGTGGGGGGTGGGTGGCTCGATGATTATTTACCTGGCCGGCTTGCAAGGTATCCCTACCGATTTGTACGATGCAGCGCATGTCGATGGTGCCAACCGCTGGCAGACCTTTTGGTCGGTGACCTTCCCCATGATGACACCTGTGCTTTTTTATAATCTGGTGCTGGGACTGATTGGTACATTCCAGTATTTCACCGAAGTCTATGTGGCCACAGGTGGTGCCGGTGGCCCACAACGCGCCACCATGTTTTACAACTTGTACCTCTATCAAAATGCGTTCAAATACTTTGACATGGGCTATGCCTCGACGATGGCGTGGATTTTGTTTGTAATTGTTTTGTGCCTCACCACACTCATTTTTCGCTCGTCGGATGCGTGGGTGTACTACGAGGGACAGCTACGGGGGAAGTAACCATGCGTACAATACAGCGCACGTGGGCACATGCCCGCAGTAGTATATCGTTCATCGAGATGGCCTCCAAGGGACTGACGACGCTGGTGTTGGCCGCTGGTGCGGTGGTCATCATGATTCCGCTGGCTTTTATGCTGTCGACATCACTCAAAGACCCAGCACAGATTCGTTCGGATGCCAATGCGCTGATTCCGCGCAAAATGATAATGCAACCGCTGAATGGTGACGTCTATCCGGCGTACACAGTGACCACACCCGACGGTACACGCACCATGCTCATGCTCAAAAAAGCACCGGGTGGCAACGCCGTGTTCGTCGATCCCCAAGATGCCACACAGCAGATGACGTTGCCACTCGACGCGCAACACGCACAGTATCAACTGGACATTCACTGGGACAACTACCCGAGTGCCGTCCAAGCTATGCCATTTATCCAGTATCTGGCCAACACCTTGCTCGTGACATTTGTGGGGATGGCGGGGATGCTTTTTTCGTGTACGCTGGTCGCCTACGGCTTTAGCCGCTTTCGTGCCCGTTGGCTCGATGCACTCTTTCTCGTGTTGTTGTCGACCATCATGTTGCCATCGCAAGTGCGCCTTATTCCCGTCTACATCCTCTTTCAACAGCTGGGCTGGGTCAACACCTTGTTGCCATTGATCGTGCCACAGTTCTTTGCTAACGCCTACGATGTCTTTTTGTTACGCCAGTTCATCATGACTATCCCCCTCGAGCTCGATGATGCGGCACGGATTGATGGGGCAAACCCACTCGAAATTCTGCTTTATATCATCTTGCCGCAGGCCCGACCGGCACTTGTCTCGGTGGCTATTTTTCATTTCTTGTATGCCTGGAACGACTTCTACGAGCCGCTCATCTTTTTGCATACCAAAGAGCACTGGACCTTGGCCGTAGGATTGCAGACATTCGATTCACTTTATACCATCAACACGCATCTCATCATGGCCGTCTCGGTGCTGATGATTGTGCCGCCGATTGTGCTCTTCTTTTTGGCGCAGCGCATCTTTACCCAAGGGGTGGTCTTTAGTGGCGTCAAGGGGTGAGTGTGCGTGCATTGTTTTATCAAAAAGCGTGTACAATAGCCTTGTCCTGTTACGCACATAGCTACCATTTGACTAGGAGCAGTCAATGACACCACCACCAATTCGCTGGGGAATTTTGGGGACGGGTCGTATCGCTGGTATTTTCGCTGAAGGACTTACAGCCCTTAGTGATGCCAAACTTGTGGCCGTAGGCTCGCGCACTGCAGAGTCTGCCCAACGCTTTGCCAGCAAATTCAACGTCCCACGCGTGCATGCGAGCTACGCCGCACTTGCCAACGATCCCGAAGTCGACGCTATTTATGTGGCGACACCACATACGAGTCACATGGACGATACGATTCGGTGTATTCAGGCCGGTAAAGCAGTGCTCTGTGAAAAACCGTTTGCAGTGAACGCCGGCCAGGCCCAACAGATGATTGCCGCTGCCAAGGCCGCCAATGTCCCATTAATGGAAGCGATGTGGACGCGCTTTTTGCCGGCAGTGCGCAAAGCTATCAGCCTCATCAACGAAGGGGCCATCGGCGATATTCGTATGATCCAGTCCGACTTCGGCTTCCGCACCGACGTCAATCCAAGTGGCCGTCTGTTTGACAAAAACCTCGCCGGTGGCGGGTTGATGGATGTGGGCGTCTACTGTGTATCGCTGTCCGTAATGATCCTCGGTGCCGCTCATTCCGCCACCGGGCTGGCCGATATCGGTTCGACCGGTGTCGACGAACAAGCCGCCGCGGTCATGGCATTCGACGGTGGGCGTCTGGCCTACTTCTCGACGGGTGTGCGCACCAGCACCCCCATGGAGGCCACGATTCTTGGCACCGATGGCTGGATTCGCATCGAGTCGCCGTGGTTTGTTGCCAACAAACTCACGCTCCACAAAGGCGGCAAAAGCGAAGTTATCGACATGCCGTTTGTCGGCAACGGCTACAACTACGAAGCGGCTGAAGTCGGTCGCTTGATTCGCGAGAAAAAAATCGAAAGCGACGTCATGTCGTGGACGGACACCATGCGCACCATGGAAGCCATGGATCGTATTCGTGCGGTGTGGGGTCTGCGCTACCCAATGGAGTAAGTGGTTTTTCAGTACAAAGGAACTGTCATGCAATATGCAAATTTGCCAGGGGTCCCGCTACCAGTGTCACG
>CAZIKU010000071.1:0-12503 GCA_964539815.1 uncultured Klebsiella sp.
GGTGCGGCACGGCGGGGTTGTTTGGCGGGTGCGGGTTGGTCTGGGGCGGGTGCGGCACGGCGGGGTTGTTTGGCGGGTGCGTGGTAGAGTGGATGCGACATGGGGCGTGGTGGCTCTGTATCGAGGAGCGAACCGAGCAACGTCGGTGACGGGATATTGAGGACTTCCCTGCAGGCAGGGCATTTGGTCAAATGATGGTCGACGAATTGTTGTTCGATACTCCCTGGCTGGATTGGTTGTGTGCGCACCAGTTGGCGCACATATTGGCAATCAATGTTCATAAACAGTGCCACCCAGCAAATACGCAATTCTCTCGTATTGTATACCCGAAATCAGGATGCCGTGCCAAGCCATTGTGCATGATTGTGTGGCTCCTGCGGACTAAAACATACCATCGCTATTAGGAGAATCGGGTGCAATGGCTTGGCCGACATCCCATAATTCGGCAATCAGTCCATTCTCGAAGCGAAACATATGAAAGACGGTCATGCCCACATCGCCAATCGTATGCGTGACATGGGAGTGAATCACCACCATATCGGCATTGGCCACCACGTGTTTGGGGGTAAACGTGCTATGAGGGAATGAGACGCTGGCCGCTGCAATGGCGTCGATGAGTACATCCATTCCGGCGGGAAAGTACATATTGTGATGGCGTGCGTCGGGTGTGACCAGTGATTTGGCAGTGGCCACATCGCCGGCACGAGCCGCTCTGAGGAAAGTCTGCGCCGTGTGAATGTGATCCATCTGTGGCTCCTAGTGCAATCTGTCGATGCGTCTATTATCTGCTATTTCTCATACGTATCGTGAGACACTTTTGACATGCAGGGATGGATGTGCTACCATTTTGGTGCGATGGCGACGTCGCCAAGTGGTAAGGCAGAAGTCTGCAAAACTTCCATTCACCGGTTCAAATCCGGTCGTCGCCTCCATTGACACCTCCTTGGAATCGTTGCCGGTTCTAGGAGGTGTATTGTTTTTGATGAGCAAGGAGACACCTATGTCTGGTATCGATGTGTCCCACCTCAGCTATATCGAACTGATTGCCCTGCGCGATACTATCAACCAACGCCTGTTGGCCATTCAGCGATCACACACCCTCCGCCTCGACGAAATTTTGGCACTGTTCGAACAAACACGCACCGCATTGCATGACCACGGTCATCGCTGGCACACCCTCGAGCGCTGGCAGTGGATGGATGGCGAAGTGCGCTTCTGGCTGAATCCCATCGACCAAGAACGCTTTGCGGTCGGCTGGTTTTCCATTGATGATTTGATTGCATGGCTCCATGACAGTGGACCGGTGCTTCGCAATACAACGACAAATACTAGTAATCGCGATGATGTGTCAGTACGCTGGTTAACAGTCGATAACCCGCCAAAATGAAGTGTCAGGTGTTTTGGCGGTGAAGTGTAGGATGTTATCCACATTATCCACAATTTTGGGGATTGTAATCCTGCTGTCATCATTGCACGCACATCACACGCATCTGCATACGAGGATGGACGCATGAGTATTGTGGGCGCACAGGGCACTGATACGGCATCAATCGGGTTTGCCATTGTTTCGTACAACACGTGTGCGTTGCTCCGTGATTGTCTGCATTCGCTGGCACAGTGTCCCCTGGATGTGGCGGTTGCAGTGGTCGACAACGGTTCTCGTGATGACAGTGTGGCCATGGTGCGCCGTGAATTCCCAGACGTGCAACTCATCGTACCGGAGCGCAACGTAGGATTTGCGCGTGGCACGAATATCGCCATGCGTGCGTTGTATGCCACACATCCTCAGCTAACGACGATGATCATGTTGAATCCGGATACAGTGGTCCATGCCGGTGCTATCGAGGCCTTGGTGGCATTCCTAGATGCACATCCGCGGGTCGGGGTGGTATCACCGCGGCTCCTCAACAGTGATGGCACGCTCCAGCGGGCAGCGTTTCGTTTTCCCACGCCAGCGATGACGTTTTTTGATGTTTTTCCGCCAGGAGAAGCAACACCCGGGCGATTTTATGATTCCTGGTGGAATGGCCGTTATGCCCAAGAAGTCGAGGGTAGTGCGCCGTTTGCCATTGATCACCCGTTGGGGGCCTGTATGGCGGTGCGGAGCGAGGTCTTGCAGACGGTTGGCATGCTCGATGAAGCATTTTTTATGTATGGTGAAGAAGTCGATTGGTGCCACAAAGTGCGTCAGGCGGGATGGGCCATTTGGCAACAGCCGGCAGCTGTAGTGACCCACATCGGTGGCGCATCATCACGGCAGTTCCGTGGCCCGATGCTCAAGGCATTGTGGCAGAGTCGTGTGCAGTATTGGTCGCGTTGGTGTACGCCCGGTGCTGTGCGTTGGCACCGGCGCTGGATGTGGCTCGGCATGTGGCGCCAGCAGTGGCTCGCATGGCGTCACTATCGGCGTGGCACGCTGACGCATGCAGAGTATGATGCACAGTGTGCGGTATATCGCGAGATTCGTGCACTATGACACCGTTACCCATCAGTGTTGCCATTATTGCCAAAAACGAAGCGCGTCATATTCAAGCGGCGCTGGCCAGTGTGCACCCATATGCCGGCGAAGTTGTCGTACTCGTGGATGCCAGCACCAGCGATGACACCGCAGCGATTGCCACGGCCATGGGTGCGACTCACGTGGAAATCACGCCCTGGCGTGGTTTTCCGGCACAGCGCAATCTCGCGTTGGCGCGTTGTACGCAACCATGGGTCTTTTTCTTGGATGCCGACGAACGGGTAGAATCTGCCTTGTGGGACGAACTTATTGACGTGTTGTCGTCCGTTGCTCCTGATGTGGCAGGTATGTGGATCCCGCGACACAACGTGTTTTTTGGGCGCACCCTCGTGGGTGGTGGCTGGTACCCAGACCATCAGCTCCGCATTGTGCGCCGTGCGGCTGCGCGCTACGACGAGCAAATCGAAGTGCACGAAGTGGCCACTGTCCAAGGGCGTACCATGTACATGCAGGGGCATTTGACCCATCTCAATATCGAAACGTTTGCGGAGCTGTGGCAAAAACAGGCCGCATATGCACGGCGTGAAGCTGCCACCATGGCACAAGCAGGCCGCACGGTGCGTTGGCGGAATTATGTGGGTGCGCCTGTCCGTGAATTCGTGTATCGCTATATGCGCAATGCCGGGTGGCGCGATGGCTGGGTGGGGTTGGTGCTGGCGTTGGTGATGGCGTGGTTTGCCATGATGAGCTTTGTGGAACTTGCACGGATGACGCGGGTGTAACCGATGACAGAGATGGCACAAGTGGCGGTGGTAATCGTATCGTGGAACACGTGTGATTTACTCAGAGCGTGTCTGCAGAGCATTGTCGCTGACCCGATTGTGGCACATATCGTGGTCGTCGATAATGGGTCGCACGATCAGAGTGTGGCCATGGTGCGTCACGAATTCCCACAGGTGCAGTGCATTGCCGAAGCAGTCAATCACGGCTTTGCGGGCGGTAACAACATCGGCTTGCGCTGGGTGCTGGCACAGCTAGATGTGCCAGCATTTATTTGCTGTCTCAATCCGGATACGGTGGTCGCCCCGGGTGCGTTGGCGACAATGGTGGCCTATTTGCAGCGCCATCCCGATGTGGTCGGGTGTGGCCCACAACTTCACTACGGGGATGGGCGCTGGCAGTCATCACGACGGCGCTTCCCCACAATGGGGACGTATCTGTGTGAAAGCACACCGGTGGGACAGCGCTGGCCACAGAATCCGTGGCATGCGGCGTATCATATGCGTGCCACTCCTCCCAATGAAACTGGGCGTGTCGATTGGTTGGTGGGGGCGGTGCTGATGGTGCGCTGCAATGATGTGCGCAGGCATGGATTGTTCGATGCGGAATTTGCGCTGTATTCCGAAGAAATCGAGTGGCAGCGCCGGCTCACGCAGGGTCGCCCCAATCAGATGGCCTATGTGGCCGAAGCGCTGGTCACGCATTATGAGGGGCAGAGCAGTCAGCAGATTCCCGCACAACGCCTGATATGGTTCTTTCAGAGTCGCTTGCGTGATGCCACGCTCGCGTACGGTAGTGGAGTGGCGCGCATCGTGCGTGCGGGCCTGATTGCGCAGTACGTGGGTGAGTGGGGGATCGAGGCGCTGAAATGGCTCCTTGGGCACAAACGTACCCTGCGTCGCGACCGGATGCAGGTCTATGCCCAGCTGTTGGTCGCATTGTTTCAGTGGCGGATGACTCCTGCTAAGATATGGTAGGATAGTCGTATCCGCAGAATCAAAGGAGATACCCGTGCGACTCGTGACATTTCGAAGCAAAAGTGGCAGTGTTCATATTGGAGCACTGCGTGCCAACGACCAAGAAATTGTGGTGCTCGATAGTGTAGCGCCATCAATGTTGGCGTTGATTGATGGTGGTGCAGCAGCACTTGCTGCCGCCCAAAAAGCCCTGGCTGCTGCAGCCCAGGTAGTGGCACGTAGCGATGTGCGCCTGTTGGCGCCGATTCCCCGCCCCAAACAAAACGTGATGTGTCTGGGGATGAACTACGTGGCCCATGCCATTGAATCGGATCGGGCGCGTGGACGCGAACCCAAACTCCCTGAGTTTCCGGTTTTTTTCACCAAAGCATTAAATACGGTGTGTGGTGAAGGGGACGGTGTCCCCCTCGACTCCAAAGTGACGGCACAGCTCGACTACGAAGTCGAATTGGCATATATATTTGGCAAGCAGGCCAAAAACGTCGCCAAGGCTGACGCATTGAGCTATATATTTGGCTATACCATCATCAACGATGTGTCAGCCCGTGACCTACAAAATCGCCACCAGCAGTTTTTCAAGGGCAAAAGCCTAGACAACTCGTGCCCGATGGGGCCATGCATTGTGACTGCCGACGAAATCCCGGATCCCGCTACGTTGGCCATCAAGCTGCGCCTCAACGGCGACTTGCGCCAGAATTCGCACACCGGCGATTTGATTTTTGATATTCCGACGAGTATTGAATACTTGACGCTGGGGACAACCATCGAAGCCGGTCAAATCGTCTGCACAGGCACACCATCAGGCGTGGGCATGGGGCGTACGCCACCCGAATACATGAAGGTGGGTGATGTGATGGCCGCCGAAATTGAAAAAATCGGCGTGCTGACGAATCCCATCGTGGCGTCGTAGCAGTCCATCAAGACGTGACAGCCCCTCAGTGCATATTATGCACTGAGGGGTTCTGTTTTGCCGACGCGCAGCAGATACAACAGGACGACACCTGACAGGCGCAAGGCGGCAGCGACGTAGAGCGCCAAGTGGTAGTCGAGGTTCTGTGCCATCCAGGTACCAACGAGTGGCATGATGAGCGTGGCCGTGTAGCCGGTGAGTTGTTGGACGGCCACAAATGAGGGGACGCGGTCTTTGGGCATCGTGCTCAGCCCGATGTCGAAAAAGACCAAATCTTTGCCGGCACCAATCAGCCCTACCAGTCCCGCAAACACGATGATGAGCGGGATGGACACGGTGAGTCCCGTCAGGAGTGGGTAGAGTGCCAAGGCGATGGTAGATGCGAATAACACCGGACGATTCCCACGTTGACTGGTGACGCGCGCCCACAAGAAGTAGGCGACGAGCAGGACGCCATTATTGACAGTGTTGATGATGCCAATCCAAAAGTCGCTGGCATGCACGACACGCACCCAATAGAGGGGAAAGAGCGGCATCGCCATCCAAATACCACAATTAAAGACGAACGATGCCAGCACAAAGCGTCCAAACGCGGGGACGTCACGGAACATGGCTACGCTCTCGCTGAGCAACGTTTGCAAGCCGGGTTTGTGGGTGGTCTGGGTGGCTTCGTTGGGTGGCATGGTAATGCGTGACGAAAAGAAGAAACTCAACATACCCCCAATAAACGAGATGATGAATACCACCTGGTAATTAGTGGGGAAGATGAATTGCTCGAGGAGCCAACCGGCACCGGCCACCGAAAGCGCGGATGCGGCACCGAGTGTCGACCAGCGCCAACTCATCAGTTGCTGGCGCCGCTGTGGGCCGGCTACGGCACCCATGACGACAGTAAACGTGATGTTGACGATGGTTTGGGGAATAGTGGCGAGTGCCCAGATGATGATGATGGCAATGGGCACGTAGGAGATAGGCAAGAAAAACGGCAAAATACCGGTCAGTGCGTATGATGCTTGCACCCAGATTCGTGCCCGTGAATACCATGGCACCAGATCACGCTGGCGTTCGAGCATGCGCCCAACAGGGATCGCCAACAGGAGTCCGGTGAAGGCGGGCATGGAAGTGAGTAGTCCAACGAGGAGGGGAGATGCACCTAAGCGAGCCAGAAACACGGCCAAAAATGTGGCAATACCGGTGACAATGCCTACGCCTATTCCGTCAACGATGACGCTGCGCTGATTATGGCGAATTTGTGCTTCGGCAGGGGAGAGTGAAGGGTCATCACGCAGAAACTGGAACATAGGTGCTGCCTACATACAAAGCGCCGACGCATTGCGTCGGCGCTTTGTGGATTTACTTGTTGAGTGATTCTTCCCAGGCTGGTTTCTTGGCGCTGGTCGCACTAGTTGCTGGTCTGCGCCATGCGATAATGACGGTGGTTGCTAATACCACGACGATGGCCGCATACAACAAAAACGAGGTGATTGGTGCACCTTTGAAGATTTCGACAGATACCGCCACAAACGGAAATAATACCGCAATAGCAAAAATCAACTTCTTCATGAATACGCTCCCGTGACACAACTACCCGCCGGCTATCATACCATAGTTTTACCATGTTGATGCAACGGTTGGGTATATACTAACGTATATGGCTATACACAGAACATACGAGGATATCGATGAAACAGGAATTTGTCTTAGATGGTGGGTTGCGTGTAGTCATTGAGCCGTTACCACACACACACTCTGTCTCTATATGCTGTCTCATTGCCGTCGGATCCGGCCACGAAACTGCCCCGCAGAGTGGAATTGCCCACTTTTTGGAACATATGCTGTTTAAAGGGACGAGTCGTCGCCCCACATCCAAGCAATTGGTCGATACGATCGAAGGCGTGGGTGGGATGTTGGACGCGTATACCAACATCGAATCAACCGTCTATTCGGTCAAAGTTGCCGACATCCATCAGGCGCGGGCGTTTGATGTGCTCGCAGATATGCTGATAAATCCCCTCCTGCGTGACAGCGATGTCGAAAAAGAGCGTCGGGTCATCATCGAAGAAATCAGCCAGACACTCGATACACCGGCCGAACACGTGCACCTGCTCTTTGATGCGCAGTTGTGGGGTGATCAGCCACTGGGGCGTGACATTGCGGGGAGTGATACGACTGTCGCACAGTTTTCACGCGATGACATTGCCACGTTTTGGCGTACGGCGTATGTCCGGCGCAACCTGATTATTTCGGTGGCGGGAAATGTCGATGTGGCAACGACTATCGCCATGATCGAGCAGGCCTTCGCTGCGATGCCCTTTGGCGATACCTACCAAGCGGTGCCGATTGTGCCGTATCAGCCTGGTCCGCAGGTGACCATCCACCACGATGACAGCGAGCAAGTGCATTTTTGTTTGGGGATGCCAGGTCTGGCCATCAATGATCCAGACCGACGCGCCATGCTCGTCTTTGATGCGATTGTCGGGGGGAATTCAACGTCGCGTCTGTTCCAGGAAATCCGTGAAGAACGTGCGCTCGCCTACATGATTGGGTCGTACTCGCGCGAGTATGCAGCCATCGGTAAATGGGTGGTGACGGCGAGTATTGATCCCACATCGACTGACGAAGCCATCACGGCGGTGATGCACGTCTTGCGCACGGTGCGCAACGAGGGGATTACTGCCGATGAATTGGCACAAATCAAAGAACAAGTCAAAGGTGGAATTCTGCTCTCACTCGAGGATTCCATGTCGGTGGCTGCCCGTAACGGGTCGCATCTCTTGCGCTACGGGCGCATTGTGCCGATTGACGATGTCGTGCGTGAAGTCGAATCCTTGCATCGTGACGACATTGCGCGTGTGGCCACGCGCGTGTTGTCACCACACGGACTGCATTTGACGCTGATCGGTCCCATCCATAATCACGATGCGTTGCGCAGCCAGCTGTGGTTTTAGCGGTGTGCGCGGGCTTCGCAGCATGGGCAACTATGATGACGTTTGTTCCCAGAAGTGGCATGCCGCCCAGCGTCCAGGAGTTTTTTCGGTAAGGGCTGGTTCCTCGGTTTTGCAGATGTCTTTGGCCATCCAACAGCGCGTGTGAAAGCGACACCCGCTCGGCGGATTGGCGGGACTCGGTACATCGCCCTGGAGGACGATGCGCTCGCGCGTGGCACTGGGGCGTGGGCGCGGGACCGCTGCGGCGAGTGCCTTGGTATACGGATGGAGCGGGCGGTGGAATACTTCTTTGCTAGGGCCACGCTCGACCATTTTGCCGAGATACATGACGCCGATGTGCGTGCTGATGTACTCGACCACACCCAAATTATGTGCCACAAACAGATACGTCAAGCCCATATCGGCCTGGAGTGCGCGGAGCAGGTTGAGTACCTGGGCTTGGATGCTGACATCGAGTGCGGAGACGGGCTCGTCGAGGACAAGAAGTGTCGGATCCATCACAAGGGCACGCGCAATGCCGATCCGTTGTCGTTGCCCACCAGAGAATTCATGGGGGAAGCGTTCGAGTACGGCCGGCGATAATCCCACCTTTTCAATCATCGTGGATACAAGTTCTTGGCGGCGTTGACGATCGCCGATGCCGTGAATAACGAGTCCCTCAGCAATACTGTCGCCTACCGTGCGGCGCGGGTCAAGCGAGCCGTAGGGGTCTTGGAAGACGATTTGCATTTTGCTCCGCAACGACTTGAGTTGACTACGCGACGCACGGAGGACATCTTTGCCCTCGAACAGGACATGCCCAGATGTAGCTGGGATGAGGCGCAGCAACGAGCGTGCCACCGTCGTTTTGCCGCAGCCACTTTCGCCGACAAGTCCGAGTGTTTCGCCTTTGGTCAGGGTAAACGACACATCATCAACGGCGCGTACTTGGCCGGTCACGTTACGGAACAACCCGGTACGAATGGGAAAGTATTTGACGAGGTTTTTGACCTCAAGCAGTGTCTGACTCATTTCAATTACGCTCCCTCTGTGGCATAGAGCCAGCACCGTACCTGACGGTCTTGGTGCATGATGAGTGGTGGGGCACTATCACAACGGGCAAATCGTTTGTGGCAGCGATCAGCAAAACGACATCCCTCCGGTGGATTCACCATGGATGGGACGGTCCCTTCGATGACGGCCAGCGTCTTGGTCTGCTCGCCGAGGACCGGCATCGATTCGAGGAGTGCGCGTGAATAGGGGTGCATCGGCTGGTCAAAGAGTTGGTGGACGGTGGCCGATTCAACGATTTGGCCGGCGTACATCACGATGACGCGATCGGCCATTTCGGCAATTACCCCCAAGTCATGAGTAATCAGCATGATGGCCGTATTGATGCGAGTGCGTAGGTCGCGCATCAACTCGAGAATCTGGGCTTGGATGGTCACATCGAGTGCGGTGGTCGGCTCGTCGGCAATCAGTAATACAGGATTACACGCCAACGCCATGGCGATCATGATACGTTGTGCTTGGCCGCCAGATATCTCGTGCGGGTATGCATTCATGCGCTGTTCGGCATCGGGGAGGCGCACCAAGTGCAGTAATTCGATGGCGCGCGCCTTGGCTGCCGCTGCATCAAGTTGCTGGTGGATTTGCAATGCCTCAATGATTTGTGAGCCGATGGTATAGACCGGATTAAGGCACGAGGTCGGCTGCTGAAAAATCATCGAAATGCGGTTGCCACGATACGTGCGCATCGTTTCTTCGTTGAGGGTCAATAAATCAATCCCATCGAAGAGAATGCGCCCCTCGACGATTTCGCCTGGATCACTCACAAGGCGCATAATCGACAGCGATGTGACACTTTTGCCACTGCCACTCTCACCCACAATTCCCAGTGTCTCACCGGGCATCAGTGTGAAGTCCACCCCATCCACGGCTTGCACTACTCCACCCGGCGTAAAAAAATAGGTGCGTAACGACTGCACATGCAACAACGGTTGTGTACTCATACGTTGGGGCTCCTGCGTTCGCGGATTGCTGCGAGCTGGGCATCACGCTGGGCGCGACGGACTTCTGTCTGTACGCGCGGGTCGAGAGCATCGCGCATCCCGTCACCGATGTAGTTGATGGCCAACGAGCAAACCAAAATGGGCAAGGTAGGCACGAGTGGCATCCACGGATAATTGAACATGTAACTATTGGCAAACGAGAGCATGTTACCCCAGCTGGGTGTGGGGTCTTGGATACCGAATCCGAGGAAACTCAACGCAGATTCAGCGACCAATGTACCACTCAACCCTAGCGTATACGACACGATAATCGGTGGCAAGGCATTGGGGAGCACGTGTGTCCACATGTTGTGCCAATGCGATGCCCCCAGTGCGCGTGAGGATTCGACGTAGAGTTGCTCGCGGATGGAGAGTACCATGCCACGCACAAATCGCGCCACCCCGGTCCAGCCCAGCACCACAAAAATGGTGATAATCATGACCACTTGGCTGGCCTCACGGTCATTGATGGCCATCAACAGACCGATTGGTGCATAAACGATGTATGGGATGGGGATGGCTTCGCTATTTTGGATGACAATCGACCCCGCAATCAACAACAATGTGAATGTGGGGAAGGTGGAGATGAATTCGATGAGGCGCGTTACCCATGAGTCAATCCAACCACCAAAGTAGCCGGCGATGAGTCCGATAAATACGCCAATAAACGTCGAGATGGTGACGACGACCAATGCCGTTGTCAACGAGACGCGGGCTGCATAAATCAGACGTGTAAAGAAATCGCGGCCGAGGTGATCGGTACCAAACACGTGGAATGACCCATCAACGGCCGTGCTAAATGGTGTGGTATAGGCGATATCGAGCGATATGCGGTCACGAGGATATGGGGCAATCCATGTGGCACACAAGGACAGGACATAGATGGCAATGAGGAGCCACAAACAGAACACGGCCACTTTGTGTGTGCGGAAGCGTCGTGTAATCAGCTCCCACTGACTTGCTGGTTGTTTGGGTGTGCTTTGCATGGCGTGCCTTTATGACAAACGGATGCGTGGGTCGAGCACGCTATACAAAATATCGGTGATGAGGTAGCCGAGCAGCAGCAAAAAAATGCTTACCATGGTAAGTGCCATGGCAACACTGTAGTCGTTGCGTTCGATGGAATCAACCAGCAGTCTGCCTAATCCCGGCCAATTAAAGACAGCCTCGGTGATGGCTGCCCCACCAAAGAGTTCGGCAAGCACACCGGCCAATAATGTGATAAAGGGCAACATGGCATTGCGCAGCGCGTGTTTGAGCACGACGGTGCGTTCGCGTAGCCCTTTGGCACGAGCCGTACGTACATAGTCGAGGCGGAGCACTTCGAGCATCCCCGAGCGGATGAACCGACTGTACCCTGCAATGTTTACAAACACCAACACGCCACATGGCATGATGAAGTGTAGAATGCGGTCAACAGTCGATTCGGCGACCACTTTGCCAATGAGCGGTACTTCGTAGTCGCTGTTGGCGACTGCACTCCCAGGGGGTAAATAAAAGAATCCAGCTTCTTTGGCGGCAATGGCAAACACTAATATACAGATAATACCGATGACGAATGTGGGCAGTGATGACCCAACAAATGACACCGTGGTCATGGCATAGTCAAAGCGTGAGTATTGGCGTACGGCTGAGTAAATGCCGAGGGGAACACCAATCAACAACGAAATCAGAATTGTCGCACCCATCAGTGAGAGGGTATACGGCAGACGACTATTGATGAGGATTGAAATAGGGCGGTCACGCAAAATAACCTGAGAATTACCAAAATCACCGAACAGAATCCCACTGCTCGTGCGACGATTGGTCAAATCTGCAAAGGTGATGGCTTTCTGGCACCCTTCTTCGATGATTTCGGTGCGTCCATCGGGGTAGCGCAGACGGACTTGGGCAGGGATAGCGCATCCCACGCTGGCATCAGCAAAAAACTGCTGCCCGGCAATGGTGATGGGGCCACTGGGGAATCCAACTAACCACCGTGTAAAGCGATAATGCAGGTCGATATCGAGTTCAAATCGCGCTTTAATGCGAGCAATATCTTCGTCTGAAATTTTGTTGCGGCCACTGTTTTGCGCTTGGCGAAGCCCGGTCAGTGGACCACCAGGAGCCACATACAGCAACCCGAACGAGACGAGTGCTGATGCGATCAGCACAATAAACATTTGGATGAGTCTACGGGTAAGAAATGTCGCCACAGCAACGGACTCCTCAATTCAATGTAGGCACATTTTGGGAACGGTCGCGGCGCACGTGGCGGGGTATGCCCTGGAAACGCGGCATCATTGCCACAAGTCCGCCGCGGTGCATACGCACCGCGGCGGCACAGAAACGTCGGACTACTTGACGAACAGGTTGAAGTCCATGTGCTCCCAGGTGGGGCTGGCAATGGTCTTGACCTGT
>CAZIKU010000072.1:0-7316 GCA_964539815.1 uncultured Klebsiella sp.
AATCAACAATGGTGATGAATTCACCAACATTGATACCGTAAATGTCGCCATGAGTATCCCGAGTGCCACCTTTCCACCGATTTCCGAAATGCAAATGAGCAGCACTGGCAACTTTGACGGAGTGTCATGGGAACCATTCGCTCTCGGGCGTGCATGGACGTTTACCGACACATCCACGAGCATCTATCGCATCTATGTGCGCTACCGCAACGTGGATGGCAACATCACACAAGTTGTCCAAGACGACATTCTGGTTGACCGTTCTGCACCACTTGCATCGTTGAGCGTGCGCACGAGTAATGGACAAGCGGTAGTGACTGTCAGCGGCAATGACAAGCCCAACGCAGCAACACGGAGCTCGGGGATTGTGAGCATGCAAATTGCACCCGCTGATGAATTCAGTGATGCAATTTGGCAAAATTACGCCACGACAGCCAAAATCCGTACAACACAAAGTGCGATGATCTATGCACGATTCCGTGATAAAGCGGGGAACATCAGCGCGGTAAGCTGTGTGACCACGACGTCGCAACGGTGTGCGCCTGAACAATCCGCCATCGCGAATAGCGCACCAGAACTGCGCATCACCGCACCGTATCGCATGCGGCCGAACGGTTATGTCATCTTGGATGCAAGTAGTATCCTTGTCAGTGACAAAGAAACAATGTCGCCACAGCTCATCTTTACCCTTCAAGCCGAACCGGTGAACGGGTGGATGGTATTCAACGGACAGCGCATGAGTGTCGGTACACGGTTTAGTTTGGCCGACATTCAACGCAAACGCATCGTGTACCGCCAAAACGGCAGCGACAACGAGCATGACCGCATCATCTTGCAGGTCAGTGATGGACAACTCACATCTCCATCTGCAACGATGTGGTTCTTACTCGATGGTGTTGCAGATCCAGAACCAACAGCGACACGTGAACCGACACAGACACGCACGCTCATTCCTAGCATCACCGCTACACCGACGCGTTCGCTGACACCGAGTCGCACAGCCACACGGACACGCACGCTGTCGCCGACACGCACAGCCACCAAATCGCGTACCGCAACGGTGGTCAAACCGCTCGTTCCAACTGCAACACCGCGACGATAACGACACAGTCTCCCACGGAATTGTAAATATTCTGTGGGAGACTTGCTTTTTTATTACATTATGTAGTATTATAGTGTGTAAGACTCACAACTGGACAGAGGAGTGAGGATGGACACGATAATCCTACACATCATCCCGATTGTATTTACGATGCTGGCACTAGGCCACGTCAAATCGCTTGCAGGGCGACGCAGTGCAATCCGCGAGAGCCTTGCGACGGTTGGGGCCGTCATAATCATTCTAGGGTTGAGTAGCAAAGCGATATTGCTTGCGCTGATGGTGCGTGGCAACTTAGGCTCGGCATATGGCATGGGTGCTGCGTATACCCTAATCGCCACCGGGTTTATTTTCTTGTTGTACGGATTCATCGGATGGGACCGTATGACACTGGCTCGTCCTAGTTGGGGCAAGCCAGTCCTGGCCAGTTTAGTCTTGCTTGGTGCAACAGTTGTGAGTATGCGGTATTGGTCAAACTGGTGGACAGTGATTCCTGTCTGTGTAGTCGTTGGAAGTTTGTTGGTAATGGACTTCATGTTGATGGGATACACGTTGCGGCAGCGCTATTTTATCGCCGTACCGTTCATTTTGTTGCACATGGTATCAACGATCATCAACACACTGATTGAGATGCAAGGACACGTCTTTTTACCGATTCTGCAAGGGATTATCTTGACAGCATCGACCAGCGCATTGCTCTTTTACATCAACATGCGTATGATCGAACGGCACACGTATCGTGGGCGCATGCTGATTGTCTAGAATCGCAGATTGCATTTGACATTCGCCTACTTTTCGGCTATACTCACAACTCGTAAGTAACGAAACGCGCTAAGAGTTACGTACTTGCCGGAGTGGCGGAATGGCAGACGCGATGGTCTCAAAAACCATTGAGGGCAACTTCATGTGGGTTCGACTCCCACCTCCGGCACCACTGAATTCGGGGCGTGGCTCAGCCTGGTAGAGCGCAGCGTTCGGGACGCTGAGGTCGGAGGTTCGAATCCTCTCGCCCCGACCACGATGGTAACCGGCTCCTTCGTAGGAGTCGGTTTTTTTGTTGGTGGGAATGAGAGCAACCTATGCACGCACCCAACCGCAATCTCTGGCTCCTCGCTGCGCTCCTCGGGCATAGTGCCTGGGGTGTCTACCCTGTGCTGGCACGCTACCTGCAAATAGATGCCCAATTACCCGGATTAACGCTCCTCATCGTGGCCAACGGTACTGCCATGCTCGTCATGGTAGCCGTGGTCTGGTGGCGAGGAGAGCTTGGTCAACTCTGGATTCGAGCGGGTTGGATGGTTGCATTTTTTGCAGCAGCCCGAGCGATAACCAACGTACTGGCCGCACGCTACGCACCGGCTGCTCAAGTCACACTCATCGGGTTACTCACCCCACCACTCGTTGCCGTAATGGGATATTACTGGTTCGAAGATCCACCACCCCCCCGGACTGCTTTGGTACTAGCCGTGTCTTGTCTGGGTGCACTTGTGATGTTGAGTGGCGACATGCAACACGCAGATTTTTGGCAAAGTGGCAGCACGAGTAGTTGGGTCGGGGTGGCGCTCGCCACGCTCAGCAGTATCTTGCTTGCGCTCTACATGCTCATGGTCAAACGCACATCCAATGCAGGGATTTCGAGTGAAGCGACGTTTTTGCTCCAGCTAATTGCTGTGGTAGCAAGTGCGCTGATGATGAGTGGTGCCCAAGGTGACAGCTGGGTAGCATGGTCTTCAATTACCAACGCGCATCTCGTTGCCCTGGCCGTTTTTGCATTCGTGATAGTGATTGGCGCGAACTTATTACAGGTCTATACGCTACGCACCCTTGGCGCACCGCTCGTGACATCCGTCCAAGCATGGCGTTTACCGATGGCCACCATTGTTGCAGGCGTAATCATGGGTGAGTGGCTCACCAGTGCAAGCGAGTACATTGGTGCGTCAATTACCGCTGCTAGTGTAACCTGGTACTTGCTCAGTCAACGGCGGCGCGCTTGACCCATGTGGGCGAGGGTGCTATAGTACAGTCGTTGGCTCTGTAGCTCAATTGGATAGAGCGCCACCCTCCGGAGGTGGAGGTTGCTGGTTCGATTCCAGTCGGAGTCACCACGAAATGCGCCCGACAGGTTTGGTACACACCACCTGCAGGGCGCATTGTGACATATACGGAAGGAAAATCCATGATAGAAGCACACGGTTTATACAAACAATTCGGCGCTGTCGTTGCTGTCGATACGCTCGACCTGACGATTCGTGCCGGGAGTGTGTATGCCTTACTCGGCCCAAATGGGGCGGGCAAAAGCACCACCATCAATATGCTGACCACATTACTCCAGCCAGATCGTGGCACCATTACGATTGCCGGATTGGATATTCGCACGCATGCAGATGCAGTGCGGCGCCGTATCGGCGTTACGTTTCAAGATCTAGTGTTGGATCGTGATCTCAGCGGTCGTGAATCGTTGGATTTTTATGGTCGGTTGTACGGACTTGATGCACATACACGGCGGACACGGGTTGCCGATCTCTTGGCACTTGTCGAACTCAGCGATGCTGCCAACCGGTTGACAGGCACCTATTCTGGTGGCATGCGCCGCCGGCTCGAATTAGCACGCTGTCTGATGATGCAACCCGATATTCTGTTCCTCGACGAACCAACACAAGGACTCGATCCACAGCATCGCGCCATGATATGGGACTATTTGCAGGCATTACAAAAGTCGCGTGGTATGACGATTGTGATTACCACACATGCCATGGACGAAGCAGAACTGCTCGCAGACGAGGTAGGCATCATCGACCACGGCAAAATGCTCGTGACGGGCACGGTACCAGCGTTGATACGCCAATTTGGTAACGACGTCATCCGCCTCCACACGCAGACACCAGTGTCTGTTGACTGGACACAGATTCCATGGGTGACACATGCCCAATGGGTTGCCCCAGAATATCTGGTAGGCGTCGATCAGGGCACACGCCGACTGCCCGAACTTTTGGACATTGTGCGCCAAGCGGGTGCAACTATCTCTGAGGTAAGTATGCAGCGCCCGCGCCTTGGTGATGTGTTTTTGCAGGCCACAGGACGTGCCCTACGAGACGAGGTGTCCGCATGATGCACGCAATTTATGCAATCTGGTTACGCCACATGGTCAAATTCCTGCGCAACAGAGAGGAACTTGGCGGATTGCTCATTCAACCGATTTTGTGGGTTGGGCTATTTGGCATTGGCATGGGACGCATGCTATCGAATCAATCTGACTATGCGAGTTTCATGTTGCCTGGGATATTGGCACTGACCGCACTTGGTGGCGCGGCAGGTGGGGGCATGATGTTCTTGGATGAGCGGCTACGTGGCATCATGCGTGAATACCTGGTTGCCCCGATTCCACGCTTGAGCATTCTGTTGGGTCACATGATGGCCACACTCAGCAAAGCGTTCTTCCAGATTATCATCGTCTGTCTGGTAGGACTTGCAGTGGGTGCGTCGCTCTCATTATCATTCATGATGTGGCTCATAAGTCTTGTGGCACTTATCTGCTTCACGCTGGGTTTTGCTGGGCTCGCATTAGGCGTCGCAATGCGTTCCAAAAGTATCATGGGCTATCATGGCATGATATTTCTGTTTAATTTGCCGATGCTCTTTGCGTCGAATGCGCTCTACCCACTTGATGCCGTCCCGACGTGGATGCAGTGGTTAGCACTTTGCAATCCTGCCACTTGGTTGATTGGCGTGATGCGCAACGACACACAATCGCTGCTGTATTTCGGCGGATTGGTCATCTTTGCGGTGTTGAGTACGTGGTTTGCCTTACGCAGATTTCACACATTGACGCGATAATCGTGCAGAGTTTGTGAATTTTGATTACAATATGAGTAGCACATTTGTGCACACACAAAAAGGCACATACGTATGTCTCGAGACAGCATCGTTATCCGTGGCGCACGCGAACACAACCTCAAGGGAGTTGACCTCACCATCCCACGCGATAAGTTGGTTGTACTGACTGGAGTATCTGGTTCGGGCAAATCTTCGCTGGCGTTTGATACGCTCTATGCAGAAGGTCAACGTCGTTATGTAGAGTCGCTATCTGCATATGCGCGCCAATTTCTCGGCCAACTCGAAAAGCCCAAAGTCGACTTCATTGGCGGCTTGTCGCCTGCCATTGCTATCGAGCAAAAAAGTGCCTCCAAAAACCCGCGATCGACGGTTGGCACAGTCACTGAAATTTACGACTATTTGCGCCTGTTGTACGGGCGCGTGGGTACACAGCACTGTCATGTATGTGGACAACAAGTCGCTTCACAAAGCCCCGAACAAATGGTTGATCGCGTACTCACCTTTCCGACCAACACACGATATCTCGTCATGGCACCGCTTGTATCACGGCGCAAAGGCGAATACAAAGACGTCTTTAGCGATGCACGGGCAGAAGGATTCACCCGTGTACGTGTCGACGGCGAAATCATGGATCTGCAGACCGAGATTAAACTCAACAAGAAGGTCAAACACTCGATTGAAGTCATTGTTGACCGTTTGGCTGTCCCTACCCGTGAAAGCACATCAGATGGAATCGTCGGCAGTGGCAAGGCGAGTGCGAATGTGCAAAGTGCCTGGGATGCGTATGTCACCCGTCTCACTGATGCCATCGAGCTCGCAGTCCGTACAGGTGAAGGCGTCTGTATTATCAGTGTGGTTGACCAGCCAGCACAGCCAGATGGCACCGATATGGCCAAAGAATTCATCATGAGCGTCGAGAATACCTGTACGACATGTGGGATTTCGTTCACCGAATTAACACCGCAGATGTTTTCGTTTAACTCGCCCCAAGGTGCGTGTGCTGATTGTACCGGTCTGGGAACGCGCATGGAAGTCGACGAACGCTTGCTTGTACCCAATCACGACATATCGATTCACGATGGAGCAGTAACGTACTGGGGCGAACTGCGCAAAAAGAAAGATGGTTGGGGATACAAATCACTCCAAGTCATTGCAGCACATTTTGCCATCGACCTCGATGCACCGTGGAAAGACTTGAGCGACAAAGCGCGTGACGTGATCATCAACGGGAGTGGCAAAGAGCGCATTCAATTCAGCTGGAACAACGAAGAAAGTGGTTCACGCGGCATCTTTATGCGTACCTGGGAAGGGCTCGCCAGCGAGATTCGCCGCCGGTATCATCAGACGGGCAGCGATATGAACCGCGAGTACTACACGTCGTTCATGAGCGAACAGCCCTGTCCAACCTGTCACGGTGCCCGTCTGCGAGCAGAAAGTCGTGCAGTACGCGTCGGTGGTTGGTCGGTCAGTGAAGTGTGTGCACTCAATGTTAGTGATGCCCACGCCTGGGCAATGACGTTGTCGGCCCAAGCACCCGGGCACGTGCAACAGCGGTCTGTGCAGCCGCTGAGTGGCAATGCTGTGACCATCGCACACGATATCCTCAAAGAAATTCAAGAACGATTGGGATTTTTGTTGAATGTCGGTCTGCACTATTTGACGATGGCGCGCGCAGCCCCGAGTTTGTCCGGTGGCGAAGCACAACGTATCCGTTTGGCATCGCAGATTGGGTCAGGATTGGTTGGCGTCATGTATATTCTAGACGAGCCGAGCATTGGCTTGCATCAACGTGACAATCGCAAATTACTCAATACGCTGATAAAACTGCGTGACTTAGGCAATTCAGTCATTGTAGTAGAGCACGACCTTGAAACGATGCAGGCGGCTGATTTTCTCATCGACTTCGGTCCAGGGGCCGGAGTCAAAGGCGGTCAAGTCGTCGTCGCTGATGCACCGTCACGTGTTGCCGCACATCCGTCGTCGTTGACTGGCGCCTATCTATCAGGCAAATTGCAAATCCATACACCTTCACAACGGCGCAAGGGGAATGGCTGTGCGGTGGCAATGCACGGCGCCACGATGAATAATCTGCGCAATGTGAGCATTCACTTCCCGCTAGGCACATTTATTGCCGTTACTGGCGTATCAGGATCAGGCAAATCGTCGCTGATCAACGGGACGTTGTATCCCACGCTGGCCAATCGCTTGAGTCGCGCTACACTGAGTGCGGGACCACTGCAGCAGATTACCGGTCTCGAGCACCTCGACAAAGTTATCGATATCGACCAGCAGCCAATTGGGCGCACACCACGCTCGAACCCTGCGACATATGTCAAATTATTCGACCATATCCGTGATATTTTTGCCCAAACTCCTGAGGCCA
>CAZIKU010000072.1:7326-12244 GCA_964539815.1 uncultured Klebsiella sp.
GCTTTTCATTCAACACCAAAGGTGGCCGCTGTGAGGCCTGTGAAGGTGCCGGTGTACAACTCATCGACATGCAGTTTTTGGCCGATGTGGCCGTACGCTGTGAAGTTTGCAAAGGCAAACGCTACAACCGCGAAACACTAGCCGTCAAATATCGCGGTAAGTCGATTGCCGACGTACTCGAAATGGACGTGCAAACTGCGCTTGAATTCTTCGCTCATGTGCCGCGTATTACACGCATTTTGCATACATTGCATGATGTTGGACTCGATTACATTGCGCTCGGTCAATCTGCCACCACGTTGTCAGGTGGCGAAGCACAACGCATCAAACTGTCACGCGAATTAGCACGCATGGACACCGGGCGTACGATTTACATCCTCGATGAACCAACTACCGGTCTGCACTTTGCTGATGTACAACGCTTGTTGAATGTACTCCATCGCCTGGTTGAGGCCGGCAACACAGTGCTGGTCATCGAGCATAATTTGGACGTCATCAAAACAGCCGACTGGATTATCGACATGGGCCCAGAGGGTGGTAGCGGTGGTGGTTCGGTCATTGCAATGGGCACGCCTGAGGAAGTTGCCCAAGTGAAAGAATCCCACACGGGATATTTTCTCAATGAAATGCTGACTGCGGTACAATAGAGCGGAACGAATACAATCAAAGGAATTCAACCGTGTCAGAACGTGCCAAAGTCGGCCTCGCGTTGTTGGCCACCTATACCATCTGGGGATCCACGTATCTCGGGATGAAATTTGCACGAGAGAGTTTCCCGCCACTGCTAATGGCCTGCATGCGCTTCGGCATCGCCGGGTTACTCATGTTCATCTATGCCCGCTTCGAAGGGCGAACTATCCCAACACTGAGAGAATTCCTTGGTGGCATCGGGATTGGTGCAATCTTGCTGGGTCTGGGCAATGGCGGCGTGGTACTCGGCTTGGGGTACATTTCCACCAGCTTGACCGCCTTGATTCTCGCGAGTTCGCCGATCTGGGCAGCCTTGTTTGCCGGATTCTGGGGGGAGTGGCCACAACGACGTGAAATCGTTGGTTTGGTTGTTGGGTTTTGTGGTGCAGCGGTACTCACGTTGGACGGACACATTCAAGCGTCACCGCGTGGGTTTATTCTGTTAATTATTGCAGCCATGGGTTGGGCATTCGGCACAGTCTTGATCCCACGAGTACAACAGGCAAGTGGCATGATGGGAAGCGCAGTGCAGATGCTCGGTGCAAGCGTGGTGTTGCTTTTTGGTGGGATTGCGAGTGGTGAAGCCTTTACCAAAGTCCCCACTGCTACATCACTCTATGCCTTCGCATATCTCGTTATTTTCGGGTCGATGGTCGGGTATACGGCATACTCCTATTTGGTCCCACGAGTACGACCATCGTTGGCCATTTCTTCTTCTTATGTAAATCCAATGATTGCAGTGTTGCTTGGTTTTTTCATCAACAACGAGACTATCAGCCCATACATGATGGCGGCACTGCCATTAATTATCGGCGGTGTCTTGCTGATGGCCCGTGCCAAAACCGCGCAAGTCACCGCCACATAGGCGCATCACCTATTTGCCACGCTGATTAATACCATCGGCAATACGAAACGCATTCGCCATGATCGTCAGAAACGGATTAAAGCCACCGTTTGTGACATGTAGCGACCCATCGGCGATGTACACATTGCGAATTCCGTGGATTCTGCCCCAGCGATCAGTCACTGCCGTGGCTGGGTCGTCACCCATGCGGCAGGTACCTGCTTGATGTTGTCCCGCACTGAGTGACAACCCAGGCGGCGTCCCCCACCAACGCGTCACCCCTGCAGCTTCGATCCACTCACGTGCCCGTTCAAACATGAATGCAGCAGTGCGAATTGATTCGGGATGTGTTGTACCCGATAAGCGGGCTACGGGCAAACCAAAGCGATCGCGCACCGATGTGTCAACCGTCACGCGACTCTCTGGTGAGGGGATGTCTTGTACGGGTCCTGTGATATCGATAAAGCGTGGATAGGCATGACGCATGAAGTCTTTGGCTGCTTGGCCCCAACGTGGGACATCGGGTGGCAAAAATCGCTTCCAAAAGATGATTGGCAATGTGATAAACTCGTCGGCGAGCATCCCACCGCCGATGACACCGGGATTATTGTGGTTGAATTGTGTGGTACAAATGCTCACCCCGGGGCCCTGCAAATCGGCCACTTCATCGGGCATGAGTCCAATGGCACGCGGATAGACATGACCTTGGAGGTGACGGCCAAGTTGATCAGAATGATTCCCAAGCCCTGTTGGATGGTCACTCGTCGCCGAATTGAAGAGTAAGCGCGCACTTTCGATTGCCCCAGCCGAAACCACAATCAGCCCAGCATGCACATGGTGATGCACACCATGTGCATCGGCATAGGTGACGCCTTTAGCGGTTTGTTTATCATCCATGTCGATACGCAACACATGTGCATTAGTGACAAGCGTACAGTTGCCAGTCGCCAATGCACGTGGCACCATCGTATTCTGGGTACCGTTTTTGGCATCCACGTGACATGCAAATCCGACACAGAGCGTGCATTGTGTACAGGCAGGCCGATCGAGGTATGGTGTGGTATTAATGGCGAGCGGCGGTGTGAAGTGGTGCCAACCAAGGCGTTGGGCAGCATCCTGCAATACGCGTCCACGCCGTGTGAGCGGGACTGCAGGCATCGGATAGTGCCGCCGGCGTGGCCACACAGTTGCCGACTTTTCGCTATCACCTGATATGCCGATTTCGTGTTCGGCACGTTCGTAGTAGGGGGCGAGGTCATCGTATGTGATGGGCCAGTCGGCGAGCGAGCTATCTTTGGGGGTGCCATACTTGGAGGCCATGCGGAAGTCGTCGGGCAAAAATCGCCACGCCTGCCCTCCATAGACGACGGTACCACCGCCCACAGTCACTGCGTTGTTGTGGTATCCACCATCGTGGGGGTGGACGACATGAGCCTGTTGATTGGCATCCACAAACACACGTGGATTACCAGGTCCTGGACCCGTGTTTTGGCCATATTGCGACAAACGGTGGTTGCGTAAATGGTCGCTTGACTCATGGGCAAACGAATGTGCACCACCTCGCTCGATGAGCAACACCTTTGCACCGGCTTCAGAGAGCAGTGCAGCCACGATACCACCACCTGCTCCCGCACCAATCACAATTGCATCGTAGCTCATCGGCGTTCCTCGAATCCAATCATTTGCCAACTCACGGTATCGTGATTGCCACCTTGGCGTGGGTCTGCATAAAAGCCTTCGGCGCAGTGTTCGGCCACCGTTGCGATACACCATGCTGCATTCGCTAGCAAAACTGCAGACGATTCACTGCGTGCAAAGGCGTGGAGAATTGCATCTGCGTCGTGCGCAGATAACTGCGCAAATGCGAGATTATGCCGGACGTGTGCTTCGTGTTGCAACGCATCCAACAGTGACATATACAATGCGCTATAGCCAACGCCATCATGTTGCAACAAATGCAGGATATAGCGGTCTACACCCGCATCTAGTCCACCTGGTGCATCATCACGTGGAATCATGCGATCTATCACTGCACGCAACGTCGCATACTGTGTTGCATCAAACATATCACCCTCTTTTGTCGAAGTCTGTACGCATATAATAGCACACCACCTATGCCGTACGGCATAGGTGGTGTCAATGTGGCACCGCATGTGCCTAGCGCGTACGTGTCGGAATCGCAGAGCGTGTCTGAGTAATCGTTGGTGATATCGTTCTCGTATTCGACGGAGTAAAAGTCCGCTTGATACGTGTAAGGGATGGCGTTTGTGTAATCACAGGTGAACGTGTGGGTGTACGAGATACGAGTGCGTTGAACAACGGCAAGCCATAGGAAGAAATCGTTCCATCACGTTGCATGATAACCGTATTGACATTTGCAGCTGCTACCATCACCGCGTCGATGATTCCAGGTGGGAAGTTGAGTACGCCAAATTCATTGGATCCCCATCCATAGATCTCGCCTTCGAGTGTCAACGCAACTGAGAATCGTTGACCAGCAGCAATTTGCACCACATTAGACAAATCTTTCGGAGCATTAATTTGTCCATAGGTGTTTGACCCCCACGCCACAACCCGACCTTCATCGGTCAATGCGAGCGAATGATCATCACCGGCAGCGATAGCAACTACGTTATTCAAACCACGAGGTACATCGGTGATACCGAAACGATTGTCACCCCACGCAACCACGGTTCCATCTTCTTTGAGGGCAATAATGTGACG
This sequence comes from uncultured Klebsiella sp., assembly GCA_964539815.1. GTDB lineage: Bacteria > Chloroflexota > Chloroflexia > Chloroflexales > Roseiflexaceae > UBA965. The sequence goes on from CAZIKU010000072.1 coordinate 11,585, forward strand.
ATAACCCACGGCAACGGAGATTACGCCACGCAAACCAGCAGGAATATTGCGTTGTCCATTGACCATAAATCCCCAGACAACCACTGTACCATCGTTCTTTACTGCCGCAGCGGCACGACCACTAGCCGAAATCGCTTTAACTCCACTCAATGCTGCGGTAGGAATTGTGCCTTCACCGAAGTCATTCGATCCCCAGGTATACACACGACCGTCGATACCAAGTGCATACGCAGTTGTATGACCAGTTGCGACATCTTCAAACCGCATTGTACGGAGCGCTGGTGGGATCGTCGTTTGTCCATGACGATTATCTCCCCATGCAACGATTGTGTCGTCGTCGAGCAGCGCGAGCACAAAAGAATTACCAACACTGACCTTCTTGAATGACCCAGGAGGAGGTGAAGGCGTGAATGTACGGCTTGGCGTATATGTATTTTCAGGCGTATCTGATGGGGTAAGCGTCCTTGTAGCTGTATGCGTGGAAGTAGGTGTACTCGTATCGGTTGGCGTCACTGTATCCGTTTCTGTAACGGTATCGGTTTCCGTCGGAGTGTCAGTGTCTGTTGGGGTAAATGTACGCGAGTTCGTGCGCGTATTCGACGGAGTTCGAGTGTTTGTAAAGGTACGTGTATTTGTACGCGTATTCGACGACGTACGGGT
>CAZIKU010000073.1:0-11891 GCA_964539815.1 uncultured Klebsiella sp.
GCAACCACAGCGCGCACCGCCTTGCCAATCACCTTTTCGTCGGCATCATGCGTGGCTACCGCCACCAGTGTCGTGGTGCCACTAATCAGCTGGTGTGTCACCGCCCACTTGGTCTGTGCATCACCCGACAAATCCTGCAGGTGCTGTGCTGCCAGCATCCGCACCACATCGGGGCGCATGGATTCTGGTACTGGCACCGCGTCAATCGGCACCGCTGTCCCCTCCACAGTAAACAACGGACTCGTGGCGCGATCGGTCACCGCCACCACCAAGCTGGTATCACCCTGGAAGTGCGGCACGCGCCCGTGTTCCCACGCCACCACCGCATCACCGTAGGTTACTGTGGCATCAATGGTCGTTTGCGACGTGATACGCCGCACAATGCGCGTCATCACCTCATCGATGCGCTCGTTGGGAGTGACCACTTCACATGATCCACCCGTGCGCTTGGCCAACACATGTAACTCACCGTCAGACGGTGCATGCCCAATCACCACAGGGAAGACACGATGCCCCGAACGCGCAGCCGCATCTGCCGACGCGCTAATATTCCAGGCCTCGCCATCCGTCAACAAAATGATGTCACATGCGTTGCCGTTGGTGGGCATCTGCAGAACGTGGGTAATGGCACCAGCAATTTCGGTGCCCCCCAAGTCGGCTTCGACGGTGCGCACCCAACTGCTCATCTGCTTTTTGACTGCAGTGCCCACCTTCATCAGACCCGGCGTGACATCGACCACATTGCTGCCAAAGCGCGTCACCGCAATCGAATCCCCATCACGCAATACGCCCAGCACACGCATGACCGCTTTACGAGCCTGTGCAATCGACGATCCACCCATCGACCCCGAACAGTCGATGAGCAACTTGATGTGCATGGGTTGTGGTACCGGCGTACCCGCGGGCACCGGCATCGTCACGTAGGTGCCATACCAGTGCTGACGATCATGCGCCACGGTCATACACGCACGATACGATTGGTACCCCGCTACGTGGATAACCACATCGCGATCCATGCTCGCTCCGGCAATTTCGACGTTGACTGCACCATCCTGCACGTCCATGCTGGCCACGTGACTTACCACCTGGATCTGTGACATCGTCCGCCCATGCACACGCAACTGATAGTTGAATGGATACTGCACAAACAAACTACTCGTGGGCACTTGCTCTGGGCGCAAATCCTTTGGTGGCGCACCGTAGCGCGGCGCAATCGTCGTCGGCAACGTGATGCGCACCGTGTCGTCACTCGGCGTCACCAACTCGCCGTAGCGCACGGTAATGCGCACCTCTTCGCCAGCAGGGACGTTGCCGAGCTGCAACACGTAAAAATCAGCACGCTGACTAATCAAAATCGCCGTATCACCGGCTGCGATGGATTTGTCGTACTTCGCGCGGGCACTCGGCGTTTCGCTGACCTGCGACGTGTAGACTTTGCCGCGAATGCGAATCTCGGCGTGCAACAACACGGCACCATGTGGCAACGGGAACGAATACGTCACTTCCATCGGCTGATCGGCCGTGTTACGGAAGCGCTGTTGTACCTCCATACGCATGAATACCCCGACCAGCTCACCCGTTGCGTCCACGCCCACCATCGGGATGTAGTCGCCACTTGTTGTTTCGATTGTTGCTTCCTGTAACACTGTGGTCCTCCTTTTTAATCGCCATTCACATTTCTTTTTGAATGCCAACAAATACAGTATAACGTGATTATGTTATTTGTCAAGAGGTAAAATAAACCACCAACAATACTTTCGCTGGTAGTGCATATGTGCGGGTATGACGTGGCGCAATGACCAAATGTTGCACAAAAAATCCCTCCAGTGGCGGCATGCCACTGGAGGGAAGACAGCAATCAGGACTTAGTGGGTGGTTGTAACCGCATCTTGGTTGCGGGCTTTCCACCACGAGGCACCGATGGCGACGAGCAGTGTGGCCACCACCACTGCCAACGAGACTTCGGGTTGGATTTTTATTTTCTCACCAATCAACGCATACGAGGCGTCTGGGAGCAACATTTTGATACCCACAAAGACCAGAATGAACGACAACGCTGGCTTGAGGTAGGCAAACTTGCCCATGGCACCGGCGAGCACGAAGTAGAGTGCACGCAACCCCAAGATGGCAAAGACGTTCGACGTATAGACGATGAAGGGGTCCGTCGTCACCGCAAAGATGGCCGGAATCGAATCGACGGCAAAAATCAGGTCGGTGAATTCGATGACCAACAACACCGCCAAGAGTGGAGTGGCCATGCGTACGCCGTTTTTGACCACCGTAAACGTCTGCCCCTCGTACGTATCCGTCATCGGCATAATCCGCTTGAGCCAGCGTACCACCGTGTGATTCGCCGGGTCGACGGCATGATCGCTGCTCTGCACCATGCGAATACCGGTGAAAATCAAGAAGCCACCAAATATCCAAATAATCCAGTGGAACTGCTCGATTAGTGCGGCACCCGCAAAAATCATGATGGCACGCATAATCAAGGCACCGATAATTCCCCAGAACAAGACGCGGTGTTGATACACGGCCGGTACCGCAAAGCTGCTAAAGACCAAGGCAAAGACGAAGACATTGTCGACACTCAGCGATTTTTCAATTAAATAACCAGTCAAAAACAACAGTGCCGCATCACTCGCCGCATAATTGCTCTCTGGGCGCAGGTCATTCCAATAAAAATAGAGCACGACGTTAAAGACCATCGCCAAACCGATCCACACCACACTCCAGCTTACTGCTTCGCGCATGCTGACTTCGTGAGCGTCGCGATGAAACACACCCAAATCGAGAGCGAGCATCGCGAGTACGAATACATTAAATGCGACCCAAATCCAAATGCCGTCCATGGTACTCCTCTGATGTAATGCAAAACGTTATCATGGTCCGTATCGTGTGACGAAGTAAAAACATTTTTTGTTGCATTAAATAAAAAAACCTACGCCCCCCTGGTATAGGAAGGCGTAGGAAAGACAAAAAACCGATTATTGGGCCCAGCGTTTGGCCAGTGCCACCATCACATCGACACCGCGTTCCATGTCTTGGACTGCCACCCATTCGAGTGGACCATGCGCATTATGCCCACCGGTAAAGATATTGGGAGTGGGCAAACCGCGCTCCGTCAAGCGTGATCCATCGGTGCCACCACGCACGGGCTCGTCGTAGGCCTGGACACCCGCATCGGCGCAGGCAGCACGCAGTTTATCCATGATTTCGGGGCGATCACGCAGCCAGTACCCCATGTTGCGGTACGAACGGGCAATGGTGCACTTGATGCTAGCGGTGGGGTACATCGCTTGCAGGGCAGCGCAGATTTTTTGCAGAGCATCGCCTTTGGCAGCGAGTTTGTCGTTGTCGTGGTCGCGCAAAATAAAGCGCACCGTCGTCGCCGCCGTATTGCCTTCGATGCTGGTGGGGTGAATGAATCCGCCCCACTTGTAGGTCGATTCAGGGGCGGCAAATTCCCGTGGGAGCATGCCCAATAATTTGCCCGCCAGGTGCACTGCATTCACCATGCCGTAGGCATGTGCGGTGCCCGGGTGTGTCGAGACGCCAGTGATTTCGACGGTTGCGCCATCTGCCGAAAACGTTTCCCAGCTGACTTCGCCCACGGCACCACCATCAAAGGTATAGGCGACCGAGGCACCCAGTTTGGCGATATCGAGGTGGTCAACACCGCGGCCGACTTCTTCGTCGGGATTGAAGCAGATACGGATGGGACCATGCGGGATTTGCGGGTTTTTGAGCAAATATTCCGCCGCTGTCATGATAATCGCGATACCCGCTTTGTCGTCGGCACCGAGGAGCGTCGTCCCCGAGGCGGTAATGACATCTTTGCCGACGGCGGTGAGAATGTCGGCATACATTGGATTGGCCGGATCGATGACTTGGCGTGGATCGTCGGGGAGGACGATTGTGCGGCCATCGTACTTTTCGTGCACGATCGGTTTGACGTGTTCGCCACTAAAGTCGGGGGCAGTATCGACATGCGCCAAAAACGCCACCACAGGCGCGTTTTCGTGGCCAGGCGTAGCCGGAATGGTAGCCAAGACATAGCCGTGTGCGGTGATTTCCACATCGTGCGCACCAATGCTGGTCAATTCGTCGCGCAGCGCGTTGAGCAAGTCCCACTGGCGGGCCGTACTGGGGTAACTCTGTGAGAATGGGTCACTCGTGGTGTATATCTGGACATAGCGCAAAAACCGTTCACGTAACGTAGTCATCTGCTACCCCTTTCATCAACAGTGCCAGAACCTCTGCATACGCATAGTATAGCGTAGACACAGCACGCCCCACGTACGCACGCCAATGACTTTGGGGTATGATACACACAACTGCTTGGTAATCAAGGGAGAGGTGTGTGCACTCACCAATCACATATCCTGCACGTCGTATCTGGTTGTGGCTCACGACCGCACTCATCGCGCTCGGGAGTGGGCATTTCTATGCCAGTGATGAAGAAGCCATGTTCGGTGTCACCCTGCGCATGTGGCAGGCCATCCACCACATGGTCGACCCGCACGTCGTCGTCACGCACCCGATTCTGACTCCCTATGGACCCATGCAATCCGTCTTAGCACTCTTCACGCTACCGTTGGGGCATTTGCTCGCATGGCTTGGCCCAGCCGAGATGCAGTCCTGGCTGGTGCGTCTGCCCAGCACCTGGATCAACGCCATCATGGTCGCGAGTATTGCCACATTGCTCGGCTGGGTGAGTGTACAGCGTGGCTACTCGGCGCGCATCGGCATTTGGCTCGCTATCAGCTATGCCATCGCCACACCCGCCCTCAAATATGCAGGCAGCTTCTTTTCAGAACCAACGGCATCGTGGTGGTTACTCCTGGCCGCATTACCCATCCTCGTCAGCACACCACTACGCACCCGCACCTATATTGTGAGTGGTTTGGCCTGTCTGGCCGCCATTCTCAGCAAGGTGGCCGTGGCACCGACCCTAGCCGTCATCGGCATATTGGTGCTGGGCAGTGCGCTCCACCGCCGCGACTGGCGCACTATTCTCGCCTGGGGTGGCAGTGCGGCCGTCGCTGGGGGGCTCTTTCTGGTGTACAACCTTGTGGCTCGTGGCGACGTGTTGAGTTCGGGGTACAACAGTCGCCAACAAGGGTATAGCATTGCCTGGGACATGATTGCCACGGGCATCCACGGGCAGTTTTTGAGTAGCGGCAAAAGCATCTTTTTGTATGCGCCGGTCTTGTGCACATTGCCACTCGGCGTCTGGCTCCTGCGCACGCAATGGCGCTGGCTGGGGGCATTGGCTGCCATCTGTGCGAGTGTAGTCTTAGTGCATACGAACGTCGTATTTTGGCACGGCGATGGTGCCTGGGGGCCACGCTACGTGATGCTCTGTCTGCCATTCATGATGCTGCCGCTGGCCGCCGTCTACGCCTGGATCGCCCAGCAGCCGGCACGCTGGCGGGTGACGATTGCTGCCCTGCTGGTTGGGGCAAGTGCAATCGTACAAATCAGTGCGGTGGCGATTAATTTCAATGCGTATATTCTCACCAATCGCGACAGCAATGCGCGCTACTATCAGCCGAGTGCATCACCGATTGTGGCGCAGTGGCAGATACTCGTCAGTCAACTCCAACTCAGTCGTGCATCCTGGTCTACCCCTGGGGTCACCCTGGCAGGCTGGACATACAGCGAAGGGGATCGTGATCTGGGGCAACAGTTCCCGCGCTTTGCGGGACCCGACGCGCACATCACGGTCCGCCCGCGGGGCATCGCGTGGCCAATGCTCCATGCCGACTATCACACCTGTTTTGACCCGAATAACCAACTCAGTGTCACCGTCACGCTCGATACTCGCCCACTTGCCACCGGTGTGACCTGTCCCCCGCGTGTCATCCACGTCTTGTTGCCCCGCACCACCAGCCACGTGTACTGGCAGAGTGCTGGCGTACAGATTGCAGGGTTGACACAACACGCGTGGTATGACACCTTGTCAGCCACGGTGCGCACATTACGCGTGGGCGATACATACGGGGAATATGCGATATATGCGCGACTCACACCACCGGCGCGCATGCCCAACGACCCCGATGTGATGCGCGTGTGGGCCAGCGACATTCGTTCGGGCTTCTATGATGTGTGGTGGTACTACCTGACCGCCATCCCCGCCTCGCAATCGGCGTGGCCGGTCGTGGTCTGCATCACATTCTTGCTGCTGACGTTGCTGATTCTGGCCTGGCGTACGCCCACAGGCTCACCACTGCCACCACCAACCCCACCCATGCCCACCCCGCCATCGGCTCCGCCAAGAGCATGACTGCACATACCGTGGACGTGAGTGGTTCGAGGAGTGTAAGCGTGGTCGCCGTGGTGGCGGATACGTGTTGCAACCCGCGCACATAGAGCACGTAACTCAGTGCCGTGGGGATGAGTCCGAGATAGATGACTCCGTACCAAGCCGTCGTCGGCAACACAATAGTTGTTCCAAGCACCCACACGCATACCGTCAAAATCAGGGCTGACACGGCAAACATGGCAGTGAGTAGCGTCGCTGGAGCATACGCAGTGGCAATTCGTCGCGATGCCACCGCCATGCTGCTATAGCACAGACCGGCAGTCACCGCGAACACCGCCCCCATGTTGAGGACGGGGGTGGCCGTGTTATTGGCCAATACGACGAGCACCACACCGACAATCGCACCACCCATGGCAACGAACTGCCGCACGGTCGATTGCTCACCCAACAACAGACGCCCGAATAGCACCGTGAAAATGGGGGCACTGCAAATGTTGAGGATGACCCCCATGGCCACGCCAATCCGTGGAATGGCAGCGAAATAGGTAACCTGGTAGCAGGCAAAGGCGATGCCACCAATGCCCGCAATAATCCAATGAGCACGCGGCATCTGAATGCGCCACTGCCCGGTCACGCGCCGATGCCACACCCACAACACGGGGACGGCGATGAGCAAGCGCATCGTACCAATCAACAGCGGGTTGCTGGGCATTTGATGAAAGACGAATGCAACCACGACGCCAATGCTGCCCCATAGCGTGGCAGCAACAGCAATCAACACCGTCCCCGACCAGCGTGTAGACATATGGATTCCTCGGATAGAACGCTATGTGTGTCATGATAGCAGACGCAGTGCCGCACGCCACCGCGCGAGATGCACAACCACACAATCGGGTATGATGGGGGTATCTTGCACACACAGAGGAAAGACATTATGGACACACCCATTCAATTCCTGCACGATTTAGTGGCCATCGATTCGGTCAACCCGGATCTGGTGCCGGGTGGCGCCGGCGAAGCCGCAGTCGCCCAGTATATCGCCGAAACACTCAGTCGTGCCGGACTCGATGTGCGCCTGCAAGAAGTCGTTCCCGGGCGCCCCAACGTCATCGCACGCGCCCGTGGCACGGGTGGTGGCCCTACCCTCATCCTCAATGGTCATACCGACACGGTAACGGTGGCCGGCATGACTGACCCGCATACGCCACGCATCGACGGCAATCGCCTGTATGGGCGCGGATCTTTTGATATGAAAGCCGGCGTCGCCGCCTGCATGGATGCGGTCATCCGTGCCATGCACATCCCACGTCGGGGTGATGTACTCTTTACGGCGGTCGTCGACGAAGAGTATGCCAGTATTGGTACCGAAGCCCTGCTCCGCGAATACCGCGGCGATGCCGTGATTGTGACCGAACCCAGCGACCTGAATATTGGCATCGCCCACAAGGGTTTTGCCTGGTATGCGGTTGACGTCCACGGCGTGGCCGCCCACGGCTCGCAACCGACCCTCGGGGTGGATGCCATCGTCAAGGCGGGACGCTTTCTGACGCACATCGAAGCTCTCGACCTACGCATCCGCCAAGGGAATCACCCGCTCCTTGGCGGCGGCTCCATCCACGCGTCGCTCATCACGGGTGGTCAGGAGTTGTCGAGCTACCCGGCCCACTGCCGCATCTGGCTCGAGCGGCGCACCATCCCCCAAGAAAGTCATGACCTGTGCACCGCACAGCTCCAAGACATCATCGCCGAACTCCAGCAAGCCGATGCAACCTTCAAAGCCACCCTGCACGTGGATCTGGCCCGCGCCCCCTTTGAAATCAGCGCCGATGCCCCACTCGTCCACCTCGTACGTGGCTGGGCCCAGCACTACACCGGGCGCCGCCCCGACTTGACGGGGTCGTTTGGTTGGATGGAGTCGGCACTCTTTGCGCAGGCAGGCATCCCCGCCGTCATTTTTGGTCCGGGGGGCGACGGCGCCCACGCCATCGTGGAATGGGCGGATATCGCGCAAACCCGCCAATGCGCCGATACCCTGACCAGCGTGATTGGCGCATTCTGCGCCTAGGAGTCCATCACCATGCACCAGCGCTTCCAGACCCATACCACACGTAGCCACCCACACGGACAGCTGTTGTGTGAATTGCTGGTCGCAGCCACCCGTGCCGCAGACCCTGCGCATCAGATTGCGCGCACCCTGCACAGCGATGCCACCCAGGTGGTGATTGGCAACGAGACATTCACGCCACGCAGCGTCGTGCTCCTGGCCGTGGGTAAAGCGGCACAGACCATGGCGGCCGCCGCCGCAGCGCGCCTTGGAACGCACCTCAGTCATGGACTAGTCATCTCCAAAGAGGACGAGGGAGTAGCGCGCCATCCGCGCCTGAATTACCTGGCAGCCGGACATCCCATCCCCGACGAGCGCAGTCTGCAGGCGGGTATGCAGGCCCGCCAACTCGTCGCGCAGACCAGTGCCGATCAGCTGATTGTGGTGCTGTTGTCAGGAGGGGGATCGGCACTCATGTGTGATCCGCACCCGGGCATCACGCTGCCGATGATGCAACAGCTCACGCGCGATTTGCTGGCCTGTGGTGCCGATATCAACGCCATAAACACCATTCGCCGCCGCATCGATCGCGTCAAAGGAGGTGGGCTGCTCCAGGCGGCAGGTACAACTCCCATGCGCACGCTGATTTTGTCGGATGTGATTGGCAATCCGCTGGCAGCCATCGCATCGGGACCAACCATCCCCAACCCAGATGCGGCGCAGGCAGCCTGGCAGGTCATACGCAGTGCCGGCATCCACGTTGACGCCGCTATCGCGGCCATTCTCGATGCCCCACCCCCCACTCCACCTGCGCACAGCGTCGATCCCCTCGTCATCGGCGATATTCGTGGGGCGATTACCGCAGTGGTCACCGCCGCGCAGGCGGCAGGCCAGCATCCTCTCGTCTTGAGCGATCGTCTCGATGGCGAGGCACGCGTCGTGGGGCGCACGCTGGCACAGATTGTCACCTATCAGGCTCAACAGCGCCCCCACGGCTGTGTGATTGCTGGGGGCGAAACGACGGTCACGCTGCGTGGCACTGGACGTGGTGGGCGTAACCAGGAACTAGCATTGAGTGCGGCTATTGGTATCTCGGGACAAGCCAATCTGATTGCAGCGGCCTATGCCACCGATGGCAGTGACGGTCCCACCGATGCCGCTGGGGCGGTGATTAGTGGTGACACCATGGCCCGGGCCCAACAGCCCCTGGTACGCCTGGCCAACAACGACAGCTATACACTCTTCGCCGAGTTGGACGACTTGCTCAAACCGGGGGCAACCGGCACCAATGTCAACGATCTGTTTGTGGCGCTGTGGTAGCTGGTGATGCCAAAACACGCAGTAGTGGTGGAGTCACCAGCGTCGTTACGACTGCCATGACAAGTAACGCGGAGAAGATGGGCGTATCAATGGCGCCGGCACTCAAGGCCACACCCGCAAGGACCAGTGCTACCTCGCCGCGCGAAATCATGCCCGCACCGACCAACCACGAGGGGCGCCATGCGATGCCCCCAGCACGTGCGCCCAATGCCCCACCAAGCAACTTGGTGAGAATGGCCAGCACGGTCAATACAATGACGAGCAACGGTGCACCCATTACATCGTTGATATTGGCCTGCAGACCGATGCTGACAAAGAAAATCGGAATAAAAATGCCGTACCCCACAGCGGATACCCCACTATGGGCCACATGGTGATGATCGACGTGGCGTGCAATCACCACACCGAGGATGTATGACCCAATGATTGCTGCCACACTGCCCAATGCCTCAGCTGACCATGCATAAAAGAGAATGATGGCAATGAGTATGGCGAGTATGGTCTCTTTTTGGGCGATACGATGCTCGAAACGGCGCAAGAATGGAATTGCCTTGTCGGCGATAATCCAGGCGACAGGGAAAAAGAGCACCATGCGCACCAGCGTCATCACCAAATCACCGGTACCCAGCATCAAATTCATCACAATCGCAAAAATCAACACGCCCAGCACATCATCGATGATGGCAGCACCCAGCACCACCGTCCCCTCCCGCGTACGCATCAGCCCCAACTCACGTAGCGTTTGCGCCGAAATGCTGACACTCGTGGCCATCAACACGGCCCCTACCAAGACGGCTGTTTTGAGGTCTGCAGCAAAGAGGAGCATGGCGGCAGTACCACCAGCCATGGGGAGAATCATGCCACCCAATGCCGTCAAAAACGCCGGACGCCCAACATGTTGCATGGCCTTGACGTCGGTTTCCATTCCCGCCATGAACATCAACAAGACGACGCCGACTTCGGCGATGATTTTGGTGGTTTTGTCGAGCTCAACAACGTTGAACAACGATGGTCCTAACGCTAATCCAACCAAGAGCTCGCCAAAGACTGCGGGCATGCCCATACGCAAACTCAAGAGCCCGGCAAGTTTGGCAGCCAACAACATCAGTGCAATCGGCAAGAGTGCTTCTACGGCAGGATGCATGGTCAACCCTTCCCAACGATTTATTCGTACACCTTTTTTCATTGTACCAATGAAAAATTAAAAATTGAAAATTGAAAATGAAGAATTATGACGATACCGTTGCCACACATATAGGGCAAACAAATGGCATTACGAATGCGCGTGTGTGCCCGGGCGCATGGTATTCGCCCCTACGAGCGCCCACACTTGCTATACTGCGTGTAGCACAACTGCCCACCTGCAAGGACCACGCATGACTTCCACCCAAAAGGCCTGGATTGCGCTCGTCAGCGGCGCCATCATCATCAGTACATCACCGATTGTGGTGAAACTGGCGCATGTCCCGGGGACGTCGTCGGCATTTTATCGTGTCTTTATCGGCTGTATATCGCTGCTCCCGTGGCTCCTCATCCGGCGACCGGTCATCCCACAGGGCAAAGCCCTCTGGGGGGTCATCGCCGCAGGTGCGTTTTTTGCCATTGATCTGGTTTTTTGGAATGAAAGTCTGATGAATGCACCAGCGGCTACCGCCTCACTCTTGGCCAATAGCGCCCCGCTGTGGGTCGGACTCGGTGCGAGCTACCTCTTCCGCGAGCAGCTGACGCGGCGCTATTGGATTGGGCTGTCCGTGGCTCTCGCAGGCATGGTAATCGTCGCGCAAAACGCCTTTGCAGTCACACCACAAGACATCCCCGGCATGCTACTCGCGATGGGTGCAAGTGTCTGCTACGCCGGCTATATTCTGAGCACGCGTCATGCCCGGGGCGGCGTGGATACGGCAACCTTCATGATCTGGTCGCTGGCGATTGCCAGCATTATCATTTTGCCCATCGCATTATTGCTCGGCAAACCGTTGTGGGGCTTTTCCCAGGTTTCGTGGGGATACATCATTTTTCTCGGTATATTCACACAAACACTGGGCTGGTTGGCCATCAACTATGCTCTTGGGCATCTGCCCGCTCCGATCACGTCGGTAGTCCTGCTGGGGCAGGTGGTGCTCGCTGCCCTGCTCGCAGTACCACTCCTAGGCGAGCCCATTCGCACCAGTCAACTCATCGGTGGTGTCTTTATTTTGGGCGGTATTTACATCGTCAATCGCCGTACCGCATCATAACCACGGGAATACACCATGCGCA
>CAZIKU010000074.1:0-11855 GCA_964539815.1 uncultured Klebsiella sp.
TGTCTGCATAGTGTTCTGTTCCTTTCGAAGAGAACGGAAATCTGTCTACACTCCACGTAATATTTCGTGCGCGTCTTGCGACACACACCGAAACATTAAATGTGTGTGAGAGGTATTTTAGTGTATGAAAGGAGTTTAGTCAATAAATAATTGGGGATATTTGCAAATAGAAACATGAATTTATACACAAAAAGTGCATTATACATCGCACTATTCTTTATAAATTGACATAGTGTGTTGCATGATACACAGAATAGTACCAACTTCATTCGAATATACGCGCATACACGGTGCAACGAAACAACATATAATGCGCCTAATACCACAATACGAGAGAATCGATGAGTACACCGATGACAAATCCTCTGCAACTGATTTCTGCACTCCAGTCCATCGTCGGTCACGATGGTGTGGTCAATGGCGCTGCCGCACTGATGACCTACGAAGCCGATGGCTGTGTGATGGATCTGCACGCCCCCAATTTGGTGGTTCTCCCACGTACCAGCGAACAAACCGCAGCTGTCGTCAAGCTGGCCGTGGCTGCCGGAGTCCCCGTGGTTGCCCGGGGCGCGGGGACTGGTCTGTCGGGTGGTGCAACCCCCATCCACGGTGGCATCGTGGTGGCTACCACCCGCCTCGATCGCGTCTTGGATGTCGACACGCGCAACAAACGCGTCTTAGTTCAGCCTGGCATGATTAACTGGGAGTTGTCACAATACCTGGCCAACTACGGCTACGCATTTATGCCCGATCCGTCGTCGCAGAAAGCCTGCACCATCGGTGGCAATATCGCCAACAACAGTGGTGGACCACACTGCCTCAAATACGGTATGACGACCAATCACGTGTTGGCTCTGCGTACCGTCCTCCCCAATGGTGACCTCATTTGGACGGGGAATGGGCGCGTTGATACGGTCGGCTACGACTTGGCTGGAGTGATGACTGGGTCCGAAGGCATGTTTGGCATCGTCACCGAGGCCTGGTTGCGCATGACGCGCGTGCCCGAATCACTGCGCGTGGTACTCGCCCTCTTCCCCGATATCCCATCTGCATCACAAACGGTCTCTGCCATTGTTGCTCAAGGATTACTGCCGGCAGCTCTCGAAATGATGGACAAGCTGGCAATCAAAGCCGTCAATGGCATGTACAAACTCGGTTTGCCCGAGCATGCTGGTGCGGCGTTGCTCATCGAAATCGATGGGGTCAACGAAGGGCTCGACGACCTGCTCCGCGATGTAGTCACCATCTGCAATCAGCATGGTGCCATCGAAGTCCGCCCGGCTACAACGCCTGCCGAACAAGCACAAGTCTGGGCGGCCCGCAAAAACGCTTTTGGCGCAATGGGACGCTTGTCCCCTAGCTATTACTTGGTCGATACAGTGGTGCCACGGACCAAACTGCCCGCAATTCTGGCGCATGTAGGAGATGTCGCACGTGACTTTAATCTGCCCATCGCCAACGTCTTTCACGCCGGTGATGGCAATCTGCACCCGCTCATCCTCTTTGACCGGCGTGAACGCCCACAACTCGAACGTGCCCTGGGTGCGGCCACGGAAATTCTCAAAGAATCAGTCCGACTCGGCGGCGTAGTCAGTGGCGAACATGGTATTGGCGTCGAAAAACGCGACTACATGGATATTCTGTTTAGTACGGCCGACTTGGCCGCCATGGCTGGATTGCGCCGTTCGTTTGACCCACGTGAACTGTTTAACCCGGGCAAAGTATTCCCTGCACGCAAAGGCTGTGGCGAACTCGCCGAACTCCGCCAACATGCCATTGCTGCCAACGAAATCATCGAAGTACCCTCGGGAACGTGGATTTAAGAGGCTGATATGTCAGATATATTGTCTATAATTAATAGTGATGATGCGTTGCGGCAACACTATACGGTGCATGGTGTCGTGCCAGCGCATGTGGCGGTTCCTGCCGATATCCAGACGGCCATCCAGGTGATGCACTATGCTGCCCAACAGGGATGGCATGTAGTACCGTGGGGTGGTGGTACACAGCAGTTGATTGGGGCGCCACCCACCGCCGTGGATTTGGTGATTGTGACGATACAACTCAACCACGTTCTCCACCACGAGCCCAACGATTTGACGATTTCGGTGGGTGCAGGGATGACGCTTGGGGCGTTGCGTCGGTATCTCGCACAACACGGCCAGATGTTGCCTGTAGATGGGGCACTCGCCGATACAACGACTATCGGTGGCATGATTGCAACGGCTGCTGATGGCCCGCGCCGTGCCATGTACGGATTACTGCGCGATATGATGATCGGCATCGAAGTCATCGAAGTCAATGGACAACGCTCGCGCGCCGGTGGCATGGTCGTCAAAAACGTTAGCGGGTTTGACATGATGAAGCTCTACCACGGCAGCTTTGGTACGTTGGCGTTGATTGTGTCGGCCAACTTCAAACTCGTGCCAATCCCGCCAATCACTGCTGGGGTGTTGGCTGTCTTTACCACGCTGGCCGATGCCGATGCATTTGTGGCTGACGTCATGGCATCACAGCTGACTCCAGTGACATGTGAGTTGCTGGATGCCACGTTGGTGCGTCGCCTCGGTGGACATGGGGAATGGGGTGTATTCTTGGGATGTGAGGGTCCACAAGCGGCGGTTGATCGCCATATAGACGAATTACCACGGCGCGCGCGCCAGTGGCAGGGCACGAGCCAGGTCTATCATGGTGACGATTACCACCGCGTGCTACAGCTGGTCGCTGATGCCGCCCAAGTGGCGACACTGGCAGCCGATGAATTCGTGATGCGCTGGGCAACATTGCCGGCCGATGTGGCACGACTCGTGACGCATATCCAGGACGTGGCTGCGCGCATTGGTGGCACACTGACAATTCATGCACGTGCCAGTGTGGGGAGCGGCTATGTGCGGGTCAGCGGTGTGCCTGCCGCAGTGCAATCTGCCTGGCTCGAGGCTATGCCAGACGCAGTGTGGATAGCGACCCATGCCACGTTACCGCGCTACTGGCATACCCCGAGTGGTGGCGCTGATGTGATGACCCGCATCCGGGCGGAATTCGACCCACAGCGCCGCCTAAATCCTGGGCGATTTGTCGTGTGATTACCACCACAACGCCAAAATGATGCCAAAGAGCACGAAATTGATGAGATGGTTGCCTACCTCGAGTAGATAGACGATCCACGGGTAGCCGGCAAACAAACGATTGCTGAGGTACGTGGTGGCCACAAAACCTGCCCAGATGACGAATCCGAGTTGGGCACCGGCTTGCCAGGAAGCCCCACTCGGATAGAGGGTGTGGATGAGTAGTGCCATGACCAATGGCTGAATGAACGACGCCACAAATGTCAAACCAAAGACAACACTCATGGGGTGTCCATCGCCGGGTTTGGCATCGCCTCGCCCCAGTGCGTTCCACCAGATGGGGAAAAACGTCTTGGGACCAAACCACAGCGATCCAGATACCACACTTACCACCATACACACCGCAACAGCCCACCAGTTGATGGCATCAAAGGCAAACATCACCATACTCCTTGTATTCGCACATTTGTGCGACATGTAGCATAGCGAGCAGTACATATATTGTCAATCAGCAATACACGACCCTGTTGTGGTATGGGGTACTCGTGTGTACGTCCATGGATTGCTTGCAGCTATTCACGCCCGACATTCCAGCGTAAATATGCATCGATAAATGGGTCAAACGCACCGTCGAGGACGGCTTGGACGTTGCTGGTTTCGTGGTCGGTGCGGTGGTCTTTGACGAGTGTATAGGGGTGCAAATAAAAACTGCGCATCTGACTGCCAAAGTCAGCTTTACGGTGTTCGCCTTTGAGTTTGGCGCGTTCTTCGCGCTGCCGTTGTAGTTCGCGTTCGAGCAGGCGCCCGCGCAAGACTTTCATGGCAGTTTCTTTGTTTTGGATTTGCGAGCGTTCATTCTGACAGATTACGACGATTTGGTCGGGTGTTCCTGCCTTGTATGTCAGGCGCACTGCGGAGTCAGTGGTATTGACCCCTTGGCCACCATGCCCACCAGCCCGGAAGACGTCGACGCGGATATCATCGGGTTTGAGCGAGACTTCGGGGGCATCGTCGACTTCGGGGAGTACCTCGATGAGTGCGAATGATGTTTGGCGTGTGTTGGCCGAATTAAAGGGTGACAGGCGGATAAGGCGATGCACACCGGCTTCGGCTTTGCAGAGGCCGTAGGCATAATCGCCACGGATTTCGAGGGTGGCACTTTTGATACCGGCTTCGTCGCCGATACTCTGATCGACGAGATGACAGCTAAAGCCATGGGATTCAGCCCAGCGTGTATAGGCGCGCAGGAGCATTTCGGCCCAGTCTTGGGCATCGGTGCCCCCCATGCCGGCTTTGATGGACAAAAAGGCATCACGGTCGTCGTAGGTACCACTGAGGAGGACTTCGGTTTCGAGTGTATCGACATCTGCACGGAGTGTGGCGTATTCGTTGGCGATGTCACTGGCGAGTGAGTCGTCACCAAGACTGATAAATTCGGCCAGCGTATCAAAGCGTGCGGTGACATCTGCCCAGCGCGTGAGTTCGCTTTTGAGGCGGGTCAGGCGTTGCATGATGGTTTGCGCATGGTTGGGGTCATTCCACAAATCGGCAGCAGCAGCGCGGTGTTCGAGTTCGTCGAGCGTTTGTTGTTTGCTAGCGAGGTCAAAGCCGCCCACGGACGCTTTCAAAGCGTTGCCGTAGGCTCTCCAGTTCTGCAGGTGCAATCGTCACAGGTGTATTCCTTTCACATACCGCTGTGTATTATACCTGTGTACTGACAAAAACCACAACACCCCAGTGCATCACTGCACCGGGGTGTCTCGGGGTATCCACTTAGAGTACACTTGCCAGTGCATTGATTTTGGGCATGAGCGTCGCAAAGTTCTCGAGCGTCAGCGATTGTGGACCGTCTGATGTGGCTTTGTCGGGGTCGGGGTGCACCTCGATCATCAGCCCATCGGCACCGGCAGCCAGGCCAGCCAGCGCCAGTGGCGCCACCAAGTACCATTTGCCGGTGCCGTGTGACGGGTCGACAATGATGGGCAGGTGGGTGCGCTTTTTGGCGAGTGCCACGGCGTTGAGGTCAAGCGTGTTGCGTGTGGCTGTCTCAAAGGTGCGGATGCCACGTTCACACAAAATCACGTTGTGGTTGCCTTGATTCATGATGTATTCGGCTGACAGCATCCATTCCTCAAAGGTGGCCGACAAGCCGCGTTTGAGCAATACGGGCCGTTGACTGCGCCCGACTTCTTCGAGCAGCTGGTAGTTTTGCATGTTGCGGGCACCGATTTGGAGCAGATCGGCGTATTCGGCAACGAGTGCCACATCGGTGGGGGTCATGACTTCGGTGACAATGGGGAGTCCTGTTTCACTACGGGCTTTGGCCATCAGTTTGAGTGCAGCCTCGCCCATACCACGGAATGAGTACGGCGACGAGCGCGGTTTGAATGCACCACCACGCAACATGTGCGCCCCAGCCTTTTTGATGGCATGGGCAACCGTCATGATTTGTGCTTCACTTTCGACGGCACAGGGGCCGGCCATTACCACGGGGTCACCGGCACCGACCAGTACGCCGCTGACATCAACGACGGTATTCATCGGGTGAAACTCACGTGTGGCCAACTTGTAGGGGCGCGAAATACGCACTACTTCGCGCACACCACTCATGCTCTCGAGGGCTTCCTGCAGAGCAACGGTGATAGGCGTACCGACGACGCCGACAATGTTTTGTGATTCACCGATGGTGACACTGCCACGGAGGTTGTGTTCGGCGATGCGTGTCAGGACTGCATCGAGGTCGCCACGTGTGGCGTCGTTGTTCATGATTACTACCATGAGGACATTCCTTTCCTATGTGATAAATTACTTGGCGCGATCTGGACGAAGCACTGTGGCACCGTGCAGGTAGACATGCACAATCTCGGCCTGTGATTTGGACGTGTTCCAGTGCATAATCAGGCGGATACAGGCCGGTAGACTGCCAGGGACGGTCATTTCGTGTGTACACATCAGCGCAGTATCGGTCCAGCCCAGTTGGCGGGCAGCTACAGCAGGAAATTCTGCGTTGATATCAGCAGTCGTAGTAAACCACACACTTGCAACATCGGCTTTATCGATGCCATTGGCATCAATGACTGCACGGAGCAACTCGCTGGTGGCCGCCAAAATTGCGTCACGGGTATTGCTGGTACAGGTGGTTGCGCCACGTACACCGCGGCAGACCATACTCATCGCTCGTTCCTTTCACTACAAAACAAAACCGGCGGAGGCTGGTGCCTCTCGCCGGTGTGTCACGCTGGGTGGATTGCCGTCATGGCGAAGAAGCCGGTCTCAGTTGTGAGCCGGTAAAGTAATATACATAATAGGTGTTGGCTGGTTGTGCCATACGTATCACGGAATTACCCTTCGCAGTCGAACAGTGCATTCATAGTATACGATAACTGTGCTGCCGTCAAATCCCACGATTGCTGGAGTGGTCTGGTTGCATTTTATGAGGCGCTATGGTACAATGCACGACGTTGTTTGGGCGATTAGCTCAGTTGGCCAGAGCGCATCCTTCACACGGATGAGGTCGGTGGTTCGAGCCCACTATCGCCCACCAATTTCCCCCGAGCGCTACGCGCTCGAGGGGATTTTTTGTGTATGTTATATTGATAATACGTGATATTGAATGTTTATTGTTTGTAGTACAATAGGTTACAACAGAATTACAAAACAATACACGAGGAGGAAAAAATGCGTCGCCATCGTATTGTTACATTCGTTATCGTATTTCTCTTGATAAGTGTCTTTTCCCTAACATTGGCTGTAGCAGCCCCATCAGCGCGCTGTTTTGGTGAGACTGGGTTCTGTATTTCGGATGACATTCGTACGTACTGGGAGAAAAACGGCGCTCTGCCAGTATTTGGTTTCCCGATTGGCGCCGCAGTGCAAACCACTGTGGACGGCAAAACGATTACCTCGCAGCAGTTTGAGCGAGCACGCATTGAGTATCATCCATATCTCGCCGCCCCATACACTGTGCAGTTGGGTTTGTTGGGTGGTGATGTATTGGCACAGACCACTGGCGCCCGCATTGGTCAGGCGACGGCGCGTGATGCCAAAGACGAGACTGGCCGTGCCATGGCGAGTCGCAAGGATTGTGCGTGGTTCAACGAGACGCAACAGTATGTGTGTGGTGACTTTTATGCATACTGGCGCAAGTACGGTGTACAACTCGACAATCGTATAGCAATTACCTATGCCGAAAGTCTGGCGTTGTTCGGACTACCAATTTCGGCTGTTTTTTCACAGACAATCAATGGGACAGCCTATCAAGTACAGTACTTTGAACGGGCACGCTTTGAATACCACCCCGAAAATCCCGTGCCATATCGCGTATTGACAGGCTTGTTAGGCCGTGAAGTGAGTGCAACGGCTACCACGACTACCACACCGACGCCCACGGCGACGGCGTCAACGACGACACAGGCGTTGTTACCGGAGAGCGATCTCGCCACATACCGCAACAACATGCCTCCGTTTGGCTACTGGAATAGCCCGACCAACGGCGAAATCGTCATTGCAGTGAGTGAGATGCGTTATGCATCACAGATTAATGGTTCGACACCTGCCAAACGGTCAAAGTTCGTGATTGGCTTGTTTGACATCATCAACAACCGTGCGAGCAGTGGGCAGTTGATCCGCAGTAATTATCGCTACTTCACGATTATTGACTTTGAGGGGAATGAGTACGAGCCCGATTTACGCACCGAGCAACTCAACAACTGGATGCAACTGAAGCCTATTTTTCCTGGTGGTCGTTTTGGCGGTGAAATTGCATTTATGATTCCCGATACGACAGCTGTTGCGCAAGTCAAAGCATATCTGACCGATGGTCCGCCGGTGACGGTCGAGTTGCGGGTATGGCCACGCCTCCCCTAGTGGCAGTGTGATAGTCAATTCGATGGTATAATCGCCACACAACGACGCACACATAGACAAAAGGGGAGACAGATGAGCAGTGCAACGATGCAGGGGCTCGTATATCGTGGCCCACGGGAACGGACACAGATCGAGGAAGTCGTAGTGCCGACACCTGGTCCGGGTCAGGTACTGATGCAGGTTGGTGCGGTGGGTGTTTGTGGCACGGACATCCATGTATGGCAGGGCGATAATCACCAGATGCCCGGACCACGCATTCTCGGGCACGAGTTCTCGGGCGTGATTGCTGCTGTTGGTGCTGGTGTCGATGAATTCAAAGTTGGCGAGCGTGTCGTCTCAGAGACGGCGTCGTGGGTATGTGGCATGTGTCCGTATTGTCGGGCAGGGCAATATAATGTGTGCCCCAAACGCAAGGGATTCGGCTTTGGTGCGGATGGCGCCATGGCCAACTACGTGATTAGCAGACCAGCAATTTTGCATCGTATTCCCGCCCATGTGCCCATGTCGCATGCCTCGTTGACGGAGCCGGGCTGTGTGGCCTATAACGCGATTGTCGAAAAAAGTCGGCCGCGCCCTGCTGATCACGCCGTGGTCATGGGTCCTGGTCCGATTGGTTTGATGTGTATTGCCGTGTTGCGCTTGTGTGGCGTGGCGCGGATTAGTGTCATTGGCTTGCGCCGCGATGGTAATCGACTCGATCTGGCGAAAAAAATGGGTGCCGATGATGTCTTGATCGGTGACGAACAAGATGTCGTGAGCGCCGTCCTCAACGCCGGTGATGGCTTTGGTGCGCATCTGGTTGTGGATGCTGTCGGCGTCTCCAAAACACTCGACCAGAGCCTGGATTTAGTCCGCCCCAATGGACAAATCACCAAGATTGGCTGGGGTCCCGCCCCCGTTGGGTTCAGCATCGACCGTTTGGTCGCCAAAGCGGCCACATTGCAGGGCTCATTCAGCCACTTACATGGCACATGGGAGCGTATTTTGGAGCTGATGGGCACTGGGCAACTCGACGTAGCACCACTCGTGACCGAGTTTGATTTGCTCGACTGGCACGAGGGCTTCATGGCGATGGAAGAGTTGGCCATCCCCAAAGCGGTGTTGCGCCCCAACGGCAACATTCAATAATCGACTGCTGATTCCAAAGGAATACCACATGCCAATGCACGTTGGACGGAATCCAATCGGGTTGGCTGCGTACAGTTTTCCATGGCGTTGCGGATTTGCGGGGGCAGGGACATCACGCGTCTGCCCCCGCCCCTATGATGCCCACGCCTTGCTAGAGCTGGCAGCGTACCACAACCTGGCCACCATTGAAATTCCACTTGACATCATCAAAGATCGCACACCGCACGGCTTGAGCGAATTCCGGAAGCGGGCGGATTCGCTGGGGATTGCACTTGTTGTCGATGGTGCCGTTATCGATGATGAGATGCTCAAGACACTGATTCCTGCCGCCGCCATGCTTGGTGCACGTACCGTCCGTGTCATGGTGAGTGGCATGCTTGAAGGCAACCGTGCTACCTTCCCTGGTGGCTGGGAGGCGCATCTGTCGCACCAAATTGCCGTGCTCAAGCGAGCCCGTCCATTGGCCGAAGCGCACAACATTGTGATTGCCCCCGAAAACCACCAGGACCTCAACAGCGATGACCTCATCCGTATCTGTGATGAAGTGGGCGGTGCCCACATCGGGGTGACACTCGATGCTGTCAATCCGCTTGCCGTGGCCGAGGAGCCGATTGCGTTTGCGCAAAAGTTGGCACATCGCATCACCAATGTACACCTCAAAGACTACTTTTTATATCTGAGTGACCAGGGCTATCTGCTCGTACGCAGTGCGCTCGGGCAGGGCGTACTCGATTTATCAGCGTTGTTTGCCGTATTAGCAACGCATGCGCCTACCGCCACCTGCAACATCGAGTTGGCAGCCATCAATGCGCGGCATATTCGTGTGTTGACGCCGGAATGGTGGCAGGGCTACCCCACGCCGTTTGGGGTGGATTCGCTCCGCCCACTGTGGCAATTTGCGGCGCAGCATGTGCGTACAGCCACTGATGATTGGCGGACACCGTGGGAGCGCAACGAGGATGCATTGGCGTTGGGGGCCTACGAAGAAACGCAGTTTACCCAGAGTGTGGCGCATTTGCGCACACTCATGCAAGCAAAGGAACAGACACGATGACCACTCCGTTTGATTTGTTTCGCCTCGATGGACGCGTGGCATTGATTACGGGTGCATCTGGCGGGCTTGGGGAAGTCTTTGCCCACACTTTGGCCGCTGCTGGTGCCGATGTCATCTTGGTGGGCCGCCGTCTCGATCCACTTGCTACTCTGGCCGAACAAGTGCGGGCGGCGACTGGACGGAGTGCCACACCGTATGCTGCCGATGTCACTGATAACGCACAGGTCGAAGTGATGGCAGCCGCCGTGGGGCGCGTCGATATTTTGGTCAATAGTGCGGGTGTCAACCTGCGCAAACCGGCGGTCGAATACCCCATCGACAAGTGGGATGAGCTCATCAAACTCAACCTTTCGGCGACGTTTTATTGTGCGCGTGCACTCGCTCCGCAGATGCTAGAGCGCAAATGGGGGCGTGTGGTCAACGTCAGCTCGATGCTGGGCACGGTGGGGCTGGCCGAGCGTGCCCCCTATACGGCCGCCAAAGGTGGTGTCATTCAGTTGACGCGCACGCTGGCGCTGGAGTGGGCGAATCGCGGGGTGACGGTCAATGCGCTCTGTCCGGGACCCTTTGCCACCGAAATGAATCAACCAATCCTGAATAATCCGGCCGCCTACCAGTGGTTCATCGACCGTTTGCCGATTGGGCGCTGGGGTAACCTGCGCGACCTTGAGGGCCCCATGCTCTTTTTGGCGTCAGATGCATCAGCGTTTATGACCGGATCGGAACTCGTCGTGGATGGTGGTTGGACCGCCCAATAAGCATGAAAGGACGTATTGCAATGACTCGTGGATTACGCGTTGTGATGCCCAAAGAATATACGGTCGAACACGTGGAATACGATATTCCTACGCCAAGTGCCACTGAAGTCCTCATTGCCACCGAGGCGAGTGGGATTAGTGCAGGGACAGAGCTAGCCATCTACACCGGTATCCATCAGTGGCTCAAAGATCCAACCAATCTGTGGGCTAAATTCCCCTTTGTGCCTGGGTATAGTGCGGTGGGGCGTATTATTGCGGTGGGGAGTGCGGTGACACGCTTTGCAGTGGGCGATCGCGTAATCTGGCCGGGACGCCATGAAAGCCACAGTGTGGTCGATGTGAGTGCCGCCGATGCCGACATCTGGCCGGTGGCCGACCACGTGCCTACGCAGGATGCGGCCATGTTGTCGCTGGCACGATTTCCGTTCACGGCGTTGGTGCAGTCGCAACGCATTCTCGGGCAGGCGGTGGTCATCCTCGGCTTGGGGATGATTGGTCAGATTGCCACGCGCTTGTACGCGGCAGCCGGTGCCCACCCCATCATTGGTGTGGACGCCTTTGCGCAACGGCGCAAATGGGCTGAACAGGTATATGGGGTGCGCACGATTGATCCGAGCAACGGCGATGGCCCTGCGCAACTGCAGGCCATGCTGGGGCGGCGCGCCGATGTGGTGGTTGATGCGACGGGTGTGCCCGCTGCCCTGCAAGATGCCCTCAAACTGGTATGTGATGGTGGTCAGGTGGTGCTGGTGGGGAGCCCGCGTGGCATCATCCAGAACTTTGATTCGTACTGGGATTTGCATGGCCGCTCGGTGACGATTACAGGAGCGCATGGCAGTGCGATTGGTACCACGGTGCGCGACCACTTCCCATTTACGCGCGACCGTGCCTTGCCGCTGTTGGCGCATTTTGCGGCAGCTGGCAAACTCCCGCTCACCAACATGATTACGCACCATGTGCATGCCGAGCAAGCGCCTGAAATGT
>CAZIKU010000075.1:0-10803 GCA_964539815.1 uncultured Klebsiella sp.
CGTAGGCTTCTTGGCAGTTGAGCACCGAGTAGATGATGGCCTGCATTTTGCCTTCGATGTTGTGGCACTGATCGAGCATATAGGCCACGTCACGGGCACAGCTGCGTGATGGCTCGTCGGCCCCCAACTCGGCACCCGCCAATTCGTTGTAGATGAGGAAGAGTTCGTACGGGTTGGCACTCCCCACAATCAAATCGTCATCGGCGTACTTGCGATTGTTGAAGTGGAAGCCACCAAGGCGCCCTTCGTCCAGCAAAAAGGTCACAATCTGCTCGATGTTGACTCCTTGGGCGTGATGCCCCAAGTCCACCAGCACCTGTGCCTTGGGACCCAGTTTGAGTGCCCAAGCATAGGCCGTACCCCAGTCGGGAATATCCGTACTGTAAAAGGCTGGTTCAAAGAATTTGTATTCAATGAGCATGCGTCCGTTGGCTGGCATCTGTTTGTAGACCTGCGTCAGTCCCTCTTCGAAGCGCCGTTTACGCGCACGCAGGCTATCCTGACCCGCATAGTTAGTGCCGTCTGCAAACCACAGACTCAAGGCGGTGCTTTTGACTTTGCCCATGATGTCGCAGCATTCGAGCATGTGGTCAAGGGCACTCTCTTGGATGCTCCGGTCCGGATTCCCCAGCGAACCGAGGCGGTATTGATCGTCTTGGAAGACATTGGGGTTGACGGCACCAATCGTAATCCCGCGACTTTCGGCGTATTGACACATCCCCGTATAATCGCCGTCTTCGGGTTTGTCCCATGGGATATGCACCGCTACCGACGGTGCAATCCCTGTCATGCGGTGCACCATGGCCGCATCATCGAGTTTTTCGCGGGTGGTACGGGCTGCTCCCGGCCACGCAAAGGCTTTGAAGCGTGTCCCACTATTGGCATAGCCCCAACTCGGCGTCTCAATGCGTTGGGATTTGAGTGCCGCCTTGATTGCTGCCACATCTAATCCTTGGGCATTGAGTGCGTCGACTAATGCTGCATACCCTGTTACTTCTGCCATAACCGTTCTCCTTTTATACACCACGTCGTTGTGCACTATATTCGGTCGCGGATACGACGCTGCCCCGCAACGCCGTCAAATCCAACAGGCGCATTGTTTCATCTGACAACACATAGCAATGGTTGGTATAACGGGCAGGTGGTGCCGCCCGGCGCTGCAGAATGGCACTTGCCATTTCGATGACACGTTCGCCGTACCGTTCGGGGAAACTCGCGACCACGCCAATCATACGACTACCCGAGCGTTTAAGTTCACGGAGCGACGTCACATCGCCACCCAAACCGACTGTCACACAACGCGACAATGTGCCATCTTCGGCAAACGCCGATAATGCACCGAGGACGGCTTCGTCATTGATGCCCAAAATAACGACCCGATCGTTGCGGCGGATTTTTTTGATGGCTTGGCGCGTTGCTGCGCACGAATCCACGCTGGTGTTGCGACTATCGAGGTGGACGATGCGATTGTCGGGGACATTGATCTGCTCGCGCAGTCCATCGATCTGCCCTTGCATGCGGGCTGCAGGTACAGGGCCCGAAATCGGCAACCCCAACGAAAAGACGGCGTCAATCATACCATGCCACTGCCGGCGTACATACTGCCCCAACAACCGACCCGTCATCAGCCCGGCCCGATAATTGTCGAAGCCAAAAAACGTGGCACCAGGGATGGGAATGTCAATGGCAATTACGGGGATATTGGCTTGGCGTAACGCCTCGACGATTTTGTTGTTGGCGCGTGCATCCGTATTGAAAATAATCGCCAAATCGACCTGTGCCTTGATAAACGACTCTGCATTGGCTAATGCGACTTCGCCATCGCTACGATTATCTGCGAGCAACAAATCAACACCCGCTTGCTCGGCAGCAGTCACCATGCCTGCACGGACAGCTGCGGCAAACGGCAGGCGCTCATCCTGGTTGGCAAAGCCGACACGCCAACGACGCACCGGCATATTCTCGACGTTGCGGCGCCCGCCCGTGCCACAAATGGTCATAGGGATGCCGCTGCCAGCCAACCGTGTAATCGTTGTACTGTCGATGGCATCGTCGGTGATGATGCGCGTCACCCGCTCGAGTTCACCGAGTTGGTCACGTTTGACAGCATCCGCCAACTCCACACTTTCGACCATCATGACCACTTGATCGCACACATCCATCATGTAACGTCGCAGCGTATGTCGGCGTACGCCCACATCACGCCCAATATCGTCATGACCGAGCCCCGACAAAAACAAACAGCGTGCACGCACTCCTTGGGGCAAAAAGAGGTTGAGATCAGGCCAACCAATCGAACGCCCATCGGCAATCACACCACCTAGCAATGCAACGGTGTGCGGCGATTTATCCAGCTGCATGGCAACTTCCATGGCATCACTATAAATCATCAGCCCGCGCCGTTCGTGCAAACGGCTTGCGAGTGCCAACCCGATGCTCTCGCCTTCGATCATGATGGAGTCGTAGTCATCGATGAGCGCCATGGCACCACTCGCTACGCGGTCAATACGCCCCAATATGCCACTTTTACTTGTATAACGGCGTTTCTCGTTACAATACGCACCACCATGTGTGCGCACAATCAAATCTTGTGATTCGAGTACATCTAAATCGCTCCGAATGGTGACTTCGGAGACGCGAAACATCTCTGCGAGGGTCACCACACTGACGAAACCATCTTGTTTCGCTAACGCAATGATTCGCTCTCTTCGCTCTTTGGTGCGCGCACCCATACCTGCTCCACTATGTATGCGATAACTCGGAAGTGTTGATTGCGGTTGCAACAATGGTTGTGTGCACCCATCGTAGAGTTTTCTTTCGAAAATGTCAAATGTTGTTTTTTCGTAACACTCTCACCACATCAGCATCTGGTAGGGCATTTTTGCCTGTGTTCACCGATTTCTATATACAACACGTATACGAATGCTGTATAATGACGTTACGCATCACTCAACGTTGATGATTCGCAATTTACAGTGCTGTTACACTACTTCATTCTACCAACAGAGCACGATTTATGATTCTCGAGCAACGTTATGGTGCAGCGCAAGTCGTTGTACGTGTCACCAACGTACTCCTCCAACACGCGAGCACGTATCACACCACGTCTATTGATGATTTCCGACGTGAGCTCTTTCGTATCGGTTGGACATATATTTGTGAGCGGCGCGCAGTAGCCGCACTTGTCAACGTGCTCAGCACGGTGCTATGGGCACTCGACAACGTACAAAGTGTCGACGAAATGCGCCGTATCGTGCCAGAAATCGTCGCACAGATTCGCCATCAGCTCAATCAACGCGTGCTTGATACCGCTGCACACAGTCTGGCCTGCTTGAATTCCACTCAACGCGTCATCACCTACGGATATAGCACCACCGTGCAGTATGCCCTACAGCATGCCTTGCGCAACGGGCACCGCGTGCATGTCACCTGTGTCAACACCTCACATACTGATGATATTGGGGCACTCGTCGAACGCATTGCCGCCATCGGATTGAGCGTCGATGTATGTGACATTGCATCGATGTGCCATTCGATTACCGCCTATGATGCATTGCTGGTTGGCGCAGATACACTTGACATGTATGGACTGACCAACAAACGCGGTACGGCGACACTTGCGGAATGCGCGGCCAGTCACAATATCCCTGTATTCACGTTGTGTACGAGCGAAAAACTGCTTTCCAACGACTTCTTTCATGGTACGCAAACCGCATGGCCCCTCACTGATGCACCGGTCTATATCACTGCCGACTTACCCGTCGAAAACGATCATACGCCCCTGACGAGCATCAGTAGCATCATCACCGATCGCGGCGCATTACTTGCTCCCGCCATCGAAGCCTGGCTGGCACTTGTTCAGCTGCATCCATGGTTGAGTGGACGTGGTAAAATATAAATGTCTGATATTCTTATGCGTTTCTAATTGACAACGACTCCTCGACAATTTATCATTATTACGTATGAATGACAAACAGTATTCACGAGTCGCTGCCACTGATGCAGCTGACTTACTTGAAAATTTACTGACAGGAAAACACGCGGTGCCGAAAAATATCCACCCGGCCCCGGTTGTCCGTCACACAGGTCGCATCACCGCCAAACAGCCGGTGGTCGATATGCGTGTGCGTCAAACCGGAGCTATCCCTACGCCCAAAACAGGTGCAGTCCCCACCCACAAAACCGGTGCCGTGCCTACTCGCCAAAGTGGCGCCATCCCCACCCACAAAACCGGTGCCGTGCCCACCCACAAGACAGGCGCAGTCCCGACCCGCCAAAGTGGTGCACTATCGACCCGCCACACCGGGCGCGTCGATGTGCGCGCACACCATGCGGCCAAGACAGGGCGACAGACACGCATCACGAATACCACTCCGCTTACGTATAGTCGTGATGATTACGACATCCACATGACCGTAGGTCATCAATCGTCGTTGATTTATACGGCGGGCACAAATATTATTTGGGTCACGCTGATTCTGATTTTGGTGTGGTTGGGGTTGAGTATTGCGCAACACCAAGAAAACGATTCACCAAATGTGAGTAATTTTAACCCAGTCATCAGTGCCTTCATGAAGCCAGTAGGCATTGCAGTCAACAACATCATCAGCATTCCGAGTCTGCCACAAGCACCGCCACCCGTACGCGATGTCCCGATTGGTGAAAGTAGCATCCTTGGTGCGCCAACAATTAGTGCTGAGCGCATCAACGAAATATTGCGTTTGTACGGATCCCCGGCGCAAGGCACAGGCCAGGCGTGGATCGATGCTGGGACTGCCTATGGTATTGACCCCGTCTATGCCCTGGCGTTTTTCATGCATGAATCGGGTATGGGCACCAACCCAGCCTGGGCTGGGCACAAAGGTGATGGTAATAACACGCACAATGTGGGCAATATCATCTGTGCGGGGTACGCCACCTGTTATGGTCGCTTCCGTGATTATCCCGATTGGGAAACAGGCATCCGCGACTGGAACCGCCTGATTGCCGAAGAATACGTGAAGGGACGTGGTGTCTATACCGTTGACACAATCATCCCTGTGTATGCCCCAGCCATCGAAAACGATGTCCCCGGCTACATTGCGAGCGTCAAGCAATATGTGGCTCAGTGGCAAGCACCTTAACTGCGCACACTATTTGTCCATCAATCGTGATAAAATCTGTGCATTGCATACATCCACCCCCGGACACTCCACGTATACATGATTAGGCGGCGCCTTTCGCACTCGACAACGTCTTCGCGCCGCCTTATTTATCCCCTACGTGTAAGTGCTTTTCATGCTTGAGCAGACCCAGCCCTATAGCGTCATTCACCGTCGTGATGACATCGAATATCGCCTCTACCCTGCAGCCACATTTGCACAGGTACGTGTCAGTGGGCCATACACCATGCGACTCAACAGTGGATTTCGCGAGTTATCCCATTATGTGACTGGGGGCAACACGCAACAGCGCGCCATGCCGATTGTGGCTCCGGTATGCATGCAGGCCTGCACACTCGATGAGGCACATGTGCGCATGTATCTCGGTGCAGATCCACTTGTCCACGATATCCCTACACCATTGTCAGATGCCGTAGAAATCACCACTGCGGCCCCTGTTTATGTTGCCGCACTCATGTTGAGTGATTTATTTAATCAAACCACTATCACGAGCGCCGCCATGCGCCTACGCAGGGCCTTGGATGGAGCACATATTACATACCACAAAACCCCCGAATACCGCTACTACACGTCACCCTGGCAGCAGCTTGGACGGCGTGGCGATGTGGTATATCGCTTGACTCAACCCCCATATCTTTTTATGTAAATCGAATTAGGGATGCACGTCCCGATAGACGTACCAGGCAGGGCGATAGAGTGTCGGTGCACCGTCAGCGGCATAACACGCGTCTCCAGGACACGCACCCGTCACGAACGGGATACGCACCAATCCCCACTGCTGGGCGTCGCTCCCACTTGCAGGTGGGAAGTCCTCGTATTTAAACCAAAAGGCAACAGGAATTTCAGGCGAGCCGTCTGCGAGCGTACGCGTCGCATAGAGCCGATAGACGGCGCCGAGAAATTGTGCTTGGACGAGTTGATTTTGATTGGCATATGCCACGTTGTAGCCGATTTCGGTAATCCAGACGGGCCGTAGTGCATCATTGAGCGCGACCAATGTTGCACGTACTCGATTCAACGCGGTACTCTGGTTGGGCACGCCGATTTGAGCTAGCTCGACAGGATATGGGTGATACCCAATCGCATCCACCGGCCACCGCCCATAATCGGCATACGCCGTCGTAAACGCCGAACTCTGATAGATATCGCCGAGATACGACATATCAGAGCGTGCGGGCGTGGTGCCTTGTGCAGTGGTGCCACGTGGGTGTAAACCACCCAGCACTATCGGTGTGTCAGCACAGGCGCTCTGCAATTCTCCACCATGGCAGGCACGATAGAGCGTGGTAATCAGTTGTGCAAATACAGTTGCCGGAATTGCGTTCCCAATCGGACCATTACTCGTATAGCGCGGCAGTCGATTGGCTTCGTTGAGCACTTCGATGGCCCCGATATGACTGCCGTAGCGCGCAATAATCAGCCACGCCCGATCCATCCATTGCTGCATGTAGGTGTTGTAGCCAGGGCCATAGCGCATATGGTTGGTGTAGGGGCCACGCATGAGTTCGTTGGCATCGACGCCCATGATTAAATCAAAATTCAGCAACACCAGCACTTTGATACCGTAGCGTGGGGCGACTTCGGTGATGAAGTAGTCGTAGCGACTAATGGCAGCGAGTACCGCCGGAGTGCTGGTAGTATACGCCACTGGTAGGCGCACATCGATGCGCACCCAGCGCACGCCCAGACGGGACATTTCGTAGCCCATGCGCTCTTGGGCCACCTGATTCACCTGATTATTGACATACTCGAAGTAGGGGTCGCGTCCCACGAGTCCCATCATCTCTGCAGGCACAAGCGTTCCGGGTATGCGCGTAGCAGTTGGTGACGGCGTACGCGTAATAGATGGCGTAGACGTTGCGGTTGTAGTGCGCGTATCCGGCGGTGTAGCCGTATTCGTGCGGGTATTCGTTGCGGTACGGGTTGCCGTCATACTGCGCGTCACACTAGCGGTACGCGTCGCCGTGGCAGTGCGGGTATTCGTCGCCGTAAACGTAGCGGTACGGGTGCGACTTGCAGAAATAGTGCGTGTCAGCGTACGCGTGTTGGTGATTGTGCGTGTATTGGTCAGCGTGCGCGTATGCGTAATCGTGCGTGTATTGGTCAGCGTACGCGTCAGACTCGGCGTCGACGTCGCACGGATGGACGTCGCCGTGCCAGAGAGTAATCTATGTGGGGGGGTGGCCCACACTGTATATGGCACACCACACCACCAAACCAGGATGAACGCTCCTAGCCACCACCATACACGCATATATCAACACCATCACTTCATCACACAATCATGCACTACAGACGGCAACACTCCGGCTACTGTTCCGGTTTATAGCCAACTGCGGCATGCATACGTCGCATCACTGCGAGTGCCATATAAAACGAGGCCAGACTACAAAAAAGCACTGCCACCAAACAAAAGACGATACGCGCGAGTGTCGCACGTCCATCGACTTCGACACGGCGTTTGGGGGGATATGTTGCTTCTGATACACGACCATTCCGCCATGTTGGAGCGGCAATTTGTTGGTCAGGCAAACGCTCAAAGAGGTGGGCCACCGCACCAAGTTGCAACATATCTGCGTCTGACACCGGCATGATGTGGATGAGCCACGCACCATTCATCTGGACAGCACCTGGGGCATAGACCACAATGGGTGCATGCACAGGCAACTGATTCAACAGCGATACTTCCCAACCGGGTTGACAGGTCGCACACGTAACGTCGACAAAGCGCGCTCCTAACGCAGACATCTCCGTTTGCACACGGTTCGGCGGTTGGACGGTAAACGACGCGCCTGCACGAGGCACATACGGCGTTTGTGTGGGGGCAGGTGTGGCCGTAGGCTCTCCCTTGAAGAGCAGATAGTTTTGTGTGGTGGATGGCACAATCAACTGCTGCACGAGTGCAGGGAGCGGTGCATCCATACGTGGTGTCAGTACCGCCCCTGCTGGAATATCAAGTGTTTCTTCAGGCGCACGGGCATCACCCAAATCAAGCGTCAGACGACGCGTATCATCAGCCGCAATCACGAGCATGGCCGCCTGTGGTATGGCCATATGCGGGGCAGCTTGTACCACCATGTGCGGCACAAGCATACAGGCACTGATGAGTGCACCAAAGAGCCAACGTAACGAATGTTTCACAGTTCCATGACCTTGACGAAGTTGGTGGCACCACCGACTGCAATCGGATGCCCACCCACCAACACGACTTTGCTTCCGGCTGCTAGCACTGCGTGGCCAACTAACAACATGCGTAATTCTTCGATGAGATCATCGAGTCGGCTGACTGCCCGACCATGATAGGCGTGGACACCCCATACCAACGACAATCGGTTAACTGTGGCGATTGAAGGAGACACGGCAATGATTGTGGTAGTAGGGCGGTGGCGTGACACGAGTCTCGCCGTTAATCCCGACATCGTAAACGCCACAATCGCCACTGCGCCTACTTCGCGGGCTATGGCACAGGCTGCCTGACTCATGGCATCTGCAGTCACATCGGCGGGGCCATGTCCTTCGGGAATCGGGGCCCCCATGTCGCTACGCCGGCCACTCAACTCTGTGGCGACTGCAATACGATGCATCATACGGACCGTGTCAATCGGCCACGCACCAGTAGCGGTTTCACCACTGAGCATCACTGCATCTGTACCATCAATAATCGCATTAGCCACATCACTTGCCTCGGCACGAGTCGGTCGTGGATTCCGGATCATTGAATCGAGCATTTGTGTGGCAGTAATCACCGGCACGCCCATGTGATTCGCTGCTTCGATGATGCGTTTTTGTGCAATAGGCACAAGCTCAGGTGGCATTTCGACACCGAGGTCACCGCGTGCCACCATCACACCGTCACACAGCATCAAAATCGCATCAAGCTCAGGAAGTGCTTCTGGTTTTTCGATTTTGGCAATCACACCTACATGCTTACCGTATGCCGCAATCGCATCACGGATGAGCTGCATGTCGTCGGCACGGCGCACAAACGACAACGCCACATAGTCGACGTCTTGGGCAAGTCCGAACGCCAAGTCTTCGCGATCTTTGTCAGTCAGTGCAGGGATACTCACTGCTACTCCTGG
The DNA here is from genome assembly GCA_964539815.1 of uncultured Klebsiella sp. Lineage (GTDB taxonomy): Bacteria > Chloroflexota > Chloroflexia > Chloroflexales > Roseiflexaceae > UBA965. The sequence continues at coordinate 9,245 of CAZIKU010000075.1, forward strand.
CAGATTGATGCCTTGATGCTGGCGCAACTCGCCCCCCGATACCACCTGGGTTGTCACGGTATCGACAGTCGTTGCAAGCACTTTGAGTTCAATCAAACCATCGCTAATCAGAATACGATCGCCGGTTTTGACATCGTGGGGTAGGTGAGTATAGGTTGTTGAGACGCCCTGTGCATCGCCAATCAGTTCATGTGTCGTAATCACAAATGTCGCACCAGCTTCGAGCATCACTGCTTGTCCGTCTTTGAGTGCCCCGGTACGAATTTTGGGGCCTTGTAAATCTTGCAGGATGGCCACCGATTGCCCATTGCGTACGGCTGCAGCGCGAATTGCCCGAATGCGTCTGGCGTGTTCGTCATGCGTCCCATGTGAAAAATTCAGCCGGGCGACATTCATGCCGGCCTGTATCAACGCATCAAGCTGGCTATCTGATTCCGTTGCCGGACCGATAGTTGCCACAATTCGCGTTCGTCGTATCTCATGCTGCATTGATTGTTCCTTTATCTATCTCACGAAAAGCGCAGATAGGGAGCAAGTTTTTCTTGGAGGGCGGGACCAATTCCTGGCACCTCACCCAACCCTTCCATATCCGCAAAATCTCCATGCGCCGTCCGATATGCGACAATGCGTTCGGCAAGTGCCGGACCGATGCCTGGCAGTGTCGTCAGGTCGGCAACGGTCGCCTCGTTGATGGCGATCACCGGCTGTGCTCCCGTCGTGACCGCAGAAGGTGCATCACGCTCAGCGTGGCGCACAAATTCCACATGCACGTGCATACCATCAGTCACGGGTGCCGCCAGATTCATGGCCACCATGTCGGCATCGGGATGCAAGCCACCTGCCAGCGTCACCACATCTACGACACGCGCATCGGCTGCAACCGAGTAGACTCCAGGATGCAGCACTGCTCCACTTATATATACTACTCCATCTGGGGCACTCGTTGCGACAGCATGCGTGACGAGTGCTCTAGATGCATTGGCGTCTGGCACCGGCGTTAGGACCATTTCCACCTGGGAGGCAGGCATCGATACCTGCCACAATACCAACACGATACCACCAGCAATCAGCCCCCATGCCAGCCAGAGTCCGAACCGTTGTACAAATGGTGTGTCCATTGTGACCTCCGCATATGCGATCATCTGCTACAAGGAGTACCGCTGGACCCCCGCAAAACGGTACGCGCCTGTGTGCTCCTGCATCACAGACGCGTTTCTCCGTTCGTTTGATTATGTAGTCGGCTCCCTACACACGTGTTCGTGGTGTCTTGGGAGATGCTTTTGCCGGCTGCTTGGCACTGCGCTTGGGGGTAGTTTTGCTCGTGCTACTTTTGCGCGTCGGCTTGGCGGTCGTACTCTTGCGCGCCGGTTTCGTCGCAGTATCAGCGTTGGCTGACACCAACGTTTTTACTTGACCGACCACATCGGCATCACTACGCTTGCGCGTCGGCTTGGCGGTCGTACTCTTGCGCGCCGGCTTGGCAGTCGTACTCTTGCGCGTCGGCTTGGTAGTCGTGCTCTGGCGCATTGATTTTGTCGGTGCCCCTTTGCGGGCCGGTT
>CAZIKU010000076.1:0-10795 GCA_964539815.1 uncultured Klebsiella sp.
TGTCGAATTGCACGGGGTCACACGCATCGTACAGCGAAAAGACCAGGGTGGCATCACACGCCACCGTGCTGGTATTGGTCAGCGTGTAGTGAAAGATGCCACACGGGATACCAGATGCGACGGGATCTAGAGGTACAAACGGCGTAAATGCCTCGAGTTCAACCGTAACAGGTACCGCATCATCATGCACGGCAAATTCGGCGATGGGGTAGGTACCACCAAGTGACGCATGCGCAAAGCGTGGCAACCCTATCCCAGTGTGGGGATGATAACCATGAGACAGTGCATGCGTACCACGTACCGCACCTTCGACGACACGGGTGACACGCGCGCCACCGTGTGGCTGCACACTCAAAGCGACAAATGTATTGGGTAAGTAGGTACCTTTGGCCGGCGTGTTATAAATCTCCCAATCGCGCAAATCACCACGTACACCGAGAGAGATATTGCCGGTACCAACGCCACCGAGGGGGAATGATGCTTGAGTCGCTTCTACGTTATAGACGCGTGAATCGGGCATACATTTATCCTTATGACAACTATAGATAGGGAATCAGATTGCAATTATTATACGGTAGAATACAGCGACATCAACAATGCACAAACAAAAGTAGTGTTTGTATATTTACAATGCGTAAAATCATCATTGACACATCTACTGCTGCCATATATAATGTGAGAATATACCCAATACATACATTAACCACACATAAGGAACAATGCCATGCGTATGTCTCGATCTACAATGGTGGTGCTCCTTGTTGTGCTCACAACAATAATTGGGAGTGCAGGTCTGTTTTTTGTACAGGCGTTGCATGCACTCACCCCCACACAACAAGTCAAAAACGCATGGCAGACCATTCAACTGAGTGGTGCATACGACGTCACCAGCACCATCGACCAATATACCGCGTTACGACCATCGATTTCGAATGCAGGCATGCACGAGCAACGCCAGCGCATACGCATTGATGCACATATCGACGAGTCACAGCAAAGCAGTCGCATTCGCATCACCGATTTGTCCGACGATTCGGTGATGCTCGAAGTACGGCGCGAGCGCGGACAGGTATTCACGCGTCAGGGCAATACGTGGACACAAGTCAACGCCGCACAGATGAGTCAACTCAACATGCTGTCGCTCTTGTCGGGCATCAATAATGTGAATGAACACGATCGTCAGCAACGCATCTACGCATTCACCTTTGATGGGCAGGCATTTGCAGCGCAGATGCAACGTTCACTCGATGCCGATCGCAAACACGGTATCCAACACGATGCGCAGTGGAACGATGTCAGTGCGAACGAGCAATTTCGTGCTGGGACAGGAAGCGGCACCATGCAAATCGATGCCGATGGATTGCCACAAACCGTCCAGCTCGATCTCACCTTCCCTGCGACTACTTCGATGCAAGCAGTCCGCACCACGATTACGTCCAAGTATTCGAATTATGCGCGCACAGGTTTGGCACTCAAGCGTGCCATGAATCAACCCCTCGCGACGCTTGCGCAATACATGGGAATCGAGCCAAAGGAATCATCGCGACTCTTTTCGGGACTGTTGGTGGCGGTCATCGCAATGCTCATCGGGTTGATTGCGTTACACTTCCGCAACAAGCTCTATTTACCACTGACAATAATTGTCGTGGGCATGATGATCTATCAGCCGTTCGACCGTATTCCACGGGCAGTGGCAGCAAATTCGAGCCGTGACCCGCCAGCAGATACCACGCCGCAAAGCAAACCAACGGTCATTTTCACCCCACTCGAATCTGCAGCAACTCAGGGACTTGGCCTCGCATTACCCGCTGCAGGGAATAGCAATAACTCGCAGACGCGGCAGATACAAAACACGCGTGCATTCTCGCAACGCACCGCGAGTTCGGCGAGTACTGCTGACGACGACAACGATGGCTTGACCAATAGTGACGAAGCCCAATTCGGCAGTAATCCGCTCTTGAGTGACAGCGATAGTGACGGCGTCGACGACAAAACCGAGTACCTCAACCGCTCGAACCCCAATAGTCGTGACACTGATTCTGATAATCTCAACGATTTTGCCGAACTACAAATCGGCACGTCACCACGGCATCCCGATACCGATTCCGACGGCATCCCCGACGTGATTGAGGTAACGGTTCCCTCCAACTACAACAACAATACGCTGCAACTCTACAGCAATCCATTGTCGCCCGACACCAACAGTGATGGCAAGTTTGATGGTGAGGAATGTCCCACCCATGTAGTGAGCACGACTACCAGTGCAAGCACCATCGTCAGTTGTCGTGATAGTGATGCGGATGGCATTCCTGATTTTCTCGACCACGACAACGATGATGACGGCGTGCGTGATGCACTCGACAGCAGTAGCGAACTCTATGCGACCGCGGCAGGTACCGCATTTAGCAATGCCAATCATGCCAACAAAACACAACCATTCAGCGGTACGGCACCGTACGGACTCAAAGTAGATAACATCCCCCCAAGCACGAACGTACGACCAATGGTCGTTGATCTGCAAATTGTGCCACTCAATGCAAACATGTCGACTGGTAGTCTCTACAAAAACATGTATCTGCACAGTGCGGTATATGACTGGCCGAGCAACGACAAACTTGGGCAGATTCAGCGCACCAAAAACACTACGTATGCCACGTATGCCGGCAGTCCGTATGGTGCGGATAATCAGTCGCTCAAAGGTGACATGCGTGTCAGTGGCTCACTCGAAGTCAAAATTCCGATTGGGGCGAGTGAATATGGTGGCATGCCACTGAATGCCTGTGTAGCGAATAATTCGTGTGCGGCGTATGCAACTACAGACGTACGACCAAAGTGGCTCAATTTCGACAAACTCCAACTCTACGGCATCGGGGCATCATACGCACGCAATGCAGACGGCAGCAACATCACGAGCCAATTGATACTCACTGTCCCCATCTATCCCGTCGAAGACCCCATCACGGGGAGTCGTGTCGCTTATTCCGCGTCGCTCTACTACGAAGCAAATGGACGAAACTGGATAAACACGCACGAAACTCGACTGTTGTGGGTTGTGTCGACCGTACAAGATTACTGTCCCCCCAAAGACGGGGAAGCCGATTCGACCTGTACGGATAATCAACGGCAAGAATTGGTGCGGGTCGTACAAAGCTACTACGGCAACTGGATGATGACTGGTGCCACAGTCAAAGACACGGTATCAGCCAGTGAAGCAGCCGTGATTGTCGAAGACGCATCAAAAGCCAATATCAATACGACGTCAAAACGTCGCAAAGAAATCATCACGGTGCGCAACAAGTTGGACGATGCATTTGTAAGCACGCCGCGCTTTCGCGTTAGTGATGCGTCAAGTCCGACGACGTCAATCGTCAATCTCCTCAATGCACCTACAAATGCAAACCTGCGTGCCACCAACTATGGCATGGATTTGTCGAGTTTTACTGCAACATACAAGCGCTACGATACATCGCTCGAAAGCATCCGTTTGTACACCACTGATATGCAGGACATCCTGAATCAGTCGATTTGTACCAACTTCAATCAAACCAACTGTAGCACGGCTACAGTACGACAACTCAAAATTCAGTGTCTGACCAATACCTCACTCGTCCAAGATGTACGCTGTCGTCCTGCGGTGTTGGTGGCAAGTAGTAATGCAGAACGTGTTACCAGCTTGGCGAGTGGCGGCACCCTGTCGTTCAGCGATGTGCAGACTCGCGAATACCGCAATATTGCGGGACAGTTTTTCAAAGTTGAACGCAACGACCAGGTCAGTGAATCTGATGCGAACGCATATGTCTGGCGAGCCCTCGGTGGTGACGAAATCAGCGACGAAGTCAACATGGTCGCCCCCTATGCAGACGACGCCTCAACCCCACCAAGTGATACGACACTGGCAAATCAGCTGACGACATATGGCAGTACGTTGGCTGCAGTCTTCTTCGTCATGTTTGCAACACCACATACCCGTGCGTTCGCACCGAATGTCATTCAAAACACCATCGACACTATTCCACCCGATGAATTCGGCGATAACGTGACTGCCACCTGGGGTGATTTAATTGTTGAATTTATCGACAACTATGCCTCACTGATCGGGCTCGGTGACGAGAACGACAATAGTGATGATCGTCAAGAACAAATCATTGGTGGTGCACTCGACACGGGTGACAACATTGTATCCGTGATTCAAAGCGTGCTGGATGTGCAAACCGATTGGGCCGAGTTAACCAGAGCACAAGTCGGCCTCAACATCATCGGATCGGCTGTTGCAATCGCCAAAGTCATCGTGTTGGTCGGCTTTGGCACATTCGGCAATTCATTTAGCGAAGACACCACACAAAAACTCGAAATATCGTTTAACGCAGCTGATACAGCAGTCAAAATCGCAGAATTAGTACAAGAATGCAATAACCTCAGTAAAGCCATCAAAGCTGGGGAAAGCGGCGTGCGATTGTCGCAAATGACATTCACCACTATTCAGTCCACATGGAAGGCCATGGGGACAGCCAGCAAAGCACTGACCGTCGTTGGTGTCGTCATTGGCGTTGGATTAGCAGTCACAGCGATGGCATTTGCGATTATTGCGGCGAAGTTCGGTTGGCAAATCGGTAACGCCGTAGCAGCGTTCGTTGGGCAGATTGTGGCACTTGCCATCCTAACCGCGATTTCATTGGCAGGACCCATTGGTGCCTTGATTGCGGCCATTATTGGTGCGATTGATGCGCTAGCCGCACTCGTGTGTTCTACGTTATCACAAAAGCAGCAACGCTCCTCGGCGGGGCAATGGCTGTGTGGTGGTATCTCAGGATTACTAGCGAATCTCTTCACTTGGTACAAATCGAGTCTGGTGGTGGATCCCGACGACCAGTATTCACGCAGTCTTTCGGTAGATCCAGACCGGCCAAATATTGGACTGACCAATACGAGTCAAGGATTTGTACAAAACAACACCTGGAAAATGCGCTTGTCGGTCGCAGACAAAATCGAGAAGATGCCCTTCCCGGCCACATGGATGGCGCTGCCGTGGTTCTGGCAGTGGCTTATTCAAAACGAGCGTGAAACAGACTTCCGTTATACGCTGAGCCCAAATCAAATCGACCAACGTGGATCACTTTCCATCGGCTCGAAATATGGTCAATACACGCGCATCAGTGACCCTGATTTCACGTGGAAATTGCAACAGTATGTGCAACACGAGTCTCAGCTGACAACAACAGGAGTGAACCAGAAACTTCCAGATTTATGGCTTTCCAAAGCATGGAAAGCCGAACGGCAAACTTGTTTTGTCATCTGGATTTTTGCGCTCTTTTTCGTCTTCCCCATTCCCATCTGTTTCATTGAAGATCAATCAGATACCGATTATCTCAATGTCAATGAGAGCAATCAAACCGTTTTTGACATTTTCCCAGCAACGATTGATGAATTTAATCAGTTCCGTGCTGTGAATGCGACGCAGTACACGTTTAGTTGGACATCCCCCAGTGACACTCCCCAATTCCCGGTATTTATCGACGCAGACAATGATGGACTCACTGCCGAAGTAGAAGACCGACTACAGACATCGGATACGCGCTGGGATAGTGATTCCGACGGCATCTCGGACAAAGATGAATCGACACTCGGTACAGCGCCTGGTGCCTCAGACACAGACCTTGATGGTATCAGTGACTACGAAGAACTGATTATCGGCAGCAACCCAAATAAACTCGACAGTGATGGCGACGGCTTGACGGACGGCGAAGAAGTCGTACGTGTCGTCGGTGGCCAACGCGTCGGCGGCTGGGATGTGGCATACGACATTGTCAACGATGTGCCACTCATCACATGGATGGGATCAGATCCAGCCACTGCTGACGGCGATGGCGACTCCATCATCGACATGCGTGAAAAGATTTTTGGACTGAGTCCACATGCCAAAAACAGTCCTGACATCGTCGCAATTACGGGGACGCTCAGTGAGGGTCGATCCCCCGTGCTGTCACTCGATTTCAATGATGCTGGACGCCCTGGGATGGCCAGTAATGGGGTCATCAATGCGACCACGAACTGTATTGGTGGGTGTACAGCAAACAACGATGTATTCCGTACAACCGGCATTCGCCTATCAGGGACACAGCAACTCAATGCAGGCAGCGCCAATCGCATGTTGGTGACTCCGCAGTTTACAGTGTCGGCACGTGTATACGCACAACGCACCAATCAACCGCGCAATATGTTTGATGCGATTGTGTCTCAAGCTGGTTTATTCAGTTTGGCACGCAATGATGACGGCACGATTTTCATTGATATCAATACAGAAAATGGCCGTACGCAAATCAACACCAACTACAACGTATCGCCGTTGCGACCCACGTCAATCACAGTCACCTACGATGGGTCTGTGGTCATCATGTATGTCGATGGGAGAGAGGTCATGCGTACGATCGTGACTGGTCGCATGCGTGATACTGACACAAACAACAACGACATCCGCATTGGCGGCTGGCAGACATCCCGGGCCACACAGTGTGAGACGTATATTTTTGGGCGCTGTTTACGTCCGTACGAGACAGGCACCAACTGGGTTGGTAGCATTGACGATGTGGCTATTTTTGCCATGGCACTGCAACCACAGGATATTGCCCAAATACATGCTGGCACATTCAAGAGCGACAACAACTTGATTGTACGCCCCGGTGACAGTCTACTGGTTGCGTCGGTCCTCAAGAGCAAGTTGCTCAATCGCGACATGCAGGGAATTACACGCGTCAGCACGCGCAGTAACGAGTATCAAATCACCCCAGATATGCCACTCGGATTCTCGCTGGCACATAATGCCAGCATGAACACCGAGAGTGTCGTCACGGTACCGGGTAGCATCGACGACACGCAGAACACCACGGCATACAAACTCGGTTGTATATTCCCGAATGCCGAGTTATGTCTCAAACTCGATGAAACACCGGGGACGGCAACGACGCGCTTCACCGATCTTTCCAATAAATCACGGCACGTCATGTGTGCGAATGCGCAATGTGCCAACTACACGGAGAGTGCGTGGAAGTTTACGAAAAATTCCGACCAGGCGAACTATGCGATGACCACCGATATTGGTGTTGGGAATAGCATCAGTAGCCGTGATTTCACCGTCGCGTTTTGGTATAAACCAACGGAGTCTTTTGCAAGCAAGCGCACCTTTTTCACCAACAATAAAAGTGGGGCAAATGCGTTCGCACTCTATGGACTCAACACCAACACACCAGGTGCCGAGGATCTGACCAAAGGCATTGTGCCTGTCTTCCAGATTGGTGATTCAAGACTCTATGCAAGCACCGGCATTCCATATGTCGGAGCGAGTGGCAATAGCTGGACGCATTTGGCGTTCCGTTTGCGCGTGATTCGTAGTTTTGTGGAAGGTGGACGCAACAAGGTCGAAATCACGCGCCAGATTTATGTCAATGGCGTCAATGTGAGTCTGAACGCAAATGATAATAGCACGATTATTGATGCCCCGGCCGAAGCATTTGGTGTGCTGACCATCGGCAACGATGCAACCAACAACTATGCACTCGGATTTATGCGGGACATACAGATTTATTCGACAGCACTTAATCATCTGCAGATTCGCTCCATTGCTACCGCGTGTGACGATCCATGGATGATTAGTTGTAGCAGTGCAAATGGCACGACGACACGTGTTGATACGGCAGAATACGCCCAAGCCAACAACTTCCCACTGAGTTGTACTTCAGGCACCTGTCACAATACATACCAGCATCCAACCGGATTTGCCACACTGCTCCACCAGCACGAATTCAGCATTTACCTGAAATTCCAAACATCAACGACGGCCAACCAGACGTTGTGGACGAGTGCGAGCCCGACCACCGCAAATCGCATCACTGTCGATATTTTCAACAACCGCTTACGCTTTAACTACGCCGCAGGGAGCGTCAGCACCAGCAATACACTGTCACCGAATACCACGTATGTGGCCGTCGCTACCGTCGATGGATTGACGCTCAAACTCCACCTGTACCGTAGTAGCACGGATATGCAGTCGGCCACGGGATCCGTGACCGCACTCGCCGATGGCCCAGCTGACCCAATCACTGTGGGCAATGCCAACACCACGATGCACGAGGTGCGAGTCTACCGACATGCGATGGTATTGCGCAACGAACAGGCGTATGTGCGCTATGCGTTTAGCGGTGTGTTGAGCTCGGATATACCAAGTGCACCACAATCCGATCTCATCGATGTCACAAATACGGCCAACGTCAAAGTAATTTCGAGTGATCCGAACTTCGAGAAATTCCCATTGGCGGATATGTGTATTCTCGAGTCCACTCGTGTCTGTCTACCGCTCATGAGTAGCGATGTACGCGACTTCATGGGGCCTGCAACATCCGCAGGGACAGGCGCAAGTGTGACCAATTCTCTCAATGGCAATACCGCTGTCGACGGCAATACCACGAATGTGCTCACCATTCCGAGCACAACAGGGCAACCCTGGTACGAAATCGATTTACGTGCCGTCAAAGGGATTCGTACGTTGCGGATTGTTCCTGATACCGCAACGAACTGGGGTGGCGCAATAGTTGCTTTGAGCAACGAATCATTGGCTACAGTCACCGATATCACTACATTTAAGTCACGTGCAGTGACATGGCAGAATGCATTGTGTGGGAACCAAGCAGCAAGCTGTGCGACAACGACTCCACCGGCAACAGTCACACTGGACTTCACCCAGCCCGGTAATACGACCAAGTATGCGCGTTACATTCACATTCGCATTTTTGGCACAGGCAATCGTACCATGGGCATCAGGGAAGTTGAAGCGAATGCAGTAGACAATACCAATCAACTACCAGCTGCCACGCAGATTCAACTCTTGCCGTGTGGGAATAACTGTCCCACCATCAATGCGGGTGCGGCCAAATTCGACGCAGCCAAGTACATTGACATCAACAATGCTAGCTCGGGGCTCTTCAATGCGACGCGCTCGATGACCACGATGGGCTGGTTCAAATTTGATGGTACCAACACGCGCATCCTCGCGCCAAACCTGACTAATTTGAAAAACGGCATCACGATCGGTGTCAGCAACAACAAGGCCTATATCACGACCCCATCCAAAGCCTATACATCGACGATTACCCTCGATATTAACAAGTGGTATCACCTGGCTTTTGTGAAACAAAGCAGCCAAGCAGCTATCTATATCAATGGCATCAGCAGTACGCTGACGAGCGCAAACCTGGCAAATACCTACACCAATACGACGTACCGAATTGGCGGCATCAACTCGTTCTGGACAGGTGGCCTACAAATTAACGATGCCGCACTCACCACCGAGCAAATTCGCCTGGGGTATCAGCGCCGCACGCAAGATCTACACATCGGCTTTGATGTGCCGGCGCAGTCGCGTGTGTTTAGCGATACGGTCAATATCAATTTGCGCCTCGAATGTCTCAATGTGTGTCCACAAAGTGGTCTCAGAGGGCGCATCAACAACGCCGTGCGCTTTAGTGGTGCACAGGGTGTGCGGCTCAACAACACCACCAACGACTACGTGACGCAGCTCTTCTCGCAAGCTGGTCGCTACACGGTGAGCATGTGGATCCAACCCAGTTACTACTCACAGTGGGTGATGGGGACGAATACCAACTTGTATGCGTCGAGTGCACCATCACTGAACATGTACATTCGCCCGGATGGCACTGTTGAGGTACGACGACTCATCAATGCCACCAGCAACACGTACAGCTCATTGATAACCAACTCGGCCATTCCACTCAACCAGTGGAGTCATGTGCTCTATAGCTTTGATGCATCGAGCAGACGTGAATCACTGATTGTCAATCAGCGTATCTCGACGCAAACCGCCGCATCCACTGCCAATCCATATCGTGGACCGCTCACGTTTGGCAGCGGCTATGTGGGCAATATCGATGAACTCGACATCCGTAGCGAAGCATTGAGTACGGCTCAAGATACAAGTGACCTCATCAATCAGGCACCACACTGGCAACTGCGCTTCGAAGAAACCATTGATGCGAATGCGCCAGCATTGAATCAGGGAAATGCTGTGTCACCGACCGTCGATGTACCATTCAGTGCACTCCCAGACAGCACGGTGACCTATAGTGACCCGAATCTGATATGGGGTGGATCACGCCATACTGTGGCTGCTACGTGCGCCACAACCGGCACGAATGCCACATGTCCGGCATACGGCATTGCCGGCTTGAGCGGGGATGCAGTCAACTTCGACGGACAGCAGACGATGCTGGTGGTCAAACAACCGAACACCATCATGAGTGCCATGCAAAACGGTGGCACCGTACAAATGAGCATCCGTCCCGAAGCAAACATGGATGCCACGCAAACATTGCTGCGCTACGGAAATAGCAGTACCAGCTCGCTTGAAGTACGGCTGACACCGGAATACTACATGGCAGTGCGTGTCGGCACGTATGTCTATACCAGCACGACCGCCATTGCCGCAGGCTGGAATCATATTGCCTTTACCTACGGTATCAACGGTTTTACGTACATTCAAAATGGGTTGAGCAACACCGATCAAACAATCACACGCACGGTCACGCTGCCCGTGTTCAGCACATACAGCGATTCGCAACTGACCATCGGTGGGCGCATCAACGGTGCGAGTGTCGCAGATCCGTATTATGGGGGAATTGACGACATCACGATGATGCCTTCACGTATCGCAATGCGCACCGCATTTGTGGATGCACGGCAACAGATGGCAATGTCGACCACCAAGAAAAAAATCGGAGAATTCACCGTT
>CAZIKU010000077.1:0-10334 GCA_964539815.1 uncultured Klebsiella sp.
ACGAGGCCACGATTTCTTTGCCGGCGCGCAAAATCGCCGCATTGCCCGATTTGAGGCACAAGGCTGCCACATCAAATGTCACATTGGGGCGTGCCTCGTAGACCACGGCGACCACACCGAGCGGGATGCGCACTTTGTGCCAGTGTAAATCGTTGGGCAGTACACCGCGCTCAAAGACGTCGCCCACAGGATCAGGCAAGGTAATCACCGTACGAATATCGCTGGCAATTGCATCAAGACGCGCCGGCGTAAGCAACATACGGTCGAGCAGAGAAGCCCGCAGTCCAGCGGCTTTGGCATTTTCCATGTCAATGGCATTTGCCGCAAGAATAATGGCTTGTTCGGCAGGGTCTGCCAACAACGCCGCAATATTCGCCAAGGCCGCGTTGCGTTGCGCCGTCGACGATGATGCCACGACTCGGGACGCGACGCGTGCCCGTTTGGCCATTGCGTGAATGTCAAGTATCGTCATAATTCTCTGGTCTCCGTGCGGGCAAGCAACACCATGTCATCGCGGTGGATTGCTTCGGGGCCATACGTGTACCCCAGTATATCAGCAATCGCCGTCGAGCGTTGCCCCATAATACGCTGCAAATCGTTGGCACTGTATTGCATCAAGCCACGGGCAATTTCGTGATCGCCATGGAATATTCGCACTGTCTGACCACGTTCAAATTCACCAGTAATCGCCACCACACCTGCTGGCAGCAAACTTTTGCCTTGTTGAGTCACTGCACGGGCGGCACCGTCATCAACCTGCACGCGACTGTTGCGCACCGTTTCTGCCAAAATCCAGCGTTTGCGCCCTTCCATGCCATTGACTTTTGCGGGAAAGTGCGTACCGATGCGTTCACCTGCGACAGTCCGCAGCACCACATCTGGTAATGCACCAGGGACAATCGCCACATCGATACCACTTTGGGTGGCTAAATCAGCGGCTTGGATTTTGGTAATCATGCCACCCGTGCCGCGTTTACTCCCCGTCCCACCAGCCAGGTCATAAATTGCCTGTGTAATGTCGGTGATTTCGGGAATCAGCGTGGCATCGGGATTGCTACGTGGATCAGCAGTATACACCCCATCGATGTCGGTCACGATGACGAGCAAGTCGGCATCTATTAAATTGGCGACGAGTGCCGACAAATTATCATTGTCGCCGACTTTGATTTCGTCGACCACCACCGCATCGTTTTCATTGATAATCGGCAGTACACCGTAAGTGAAACAGGTCAGGAGCGAATTACGTGCATTGAGGTAGCGATGGCGATCAGTCAGATCGGCTTTGGTCAGGAGCGTTTGCCCCACAGGCACCGAGTACAATGCAAAGAGTTGTTCGTACAGGTGCATGATAAAGCTCTGGCCAACAGCGGCCAGCATCTGTTTCTGCGAGATATCGCGTGCCCGGCGTTGCACGCCGAGGCGTTCGATGCCAGCAGCCACTGCACCCGACGTCACGAGTACCACTTCGTGGCCCTGTTGGCGCAACATGGCCAACTGGCGCACAAAGTCAACCATCCGAGGTCGATGCAGGCGTTCGCTGCCTGCAGTCAACACGTTGGTACCGAATTTGACCACTACACGGATAGTGGCTGTCGTGGTCGTCATGACTCCCCCCACGCACTACTGTACGAGCCGATACCCAACACCCCATTCGGTCAGTAACAGGCGCGGTTTGCGCCCTGTATGTGGTTCAATTTTGCGACGCAAATGCCACATGTAGACTTTGAGGTAATTCTGATCATGCTCGGAATCTGGGCCCCATATAGAGTGTAACAGGGTTTCGTGGGTGATGACAGTCCCTGCGTGTTCTGCCAGTATAGCCAACAGCGTATACTCGGTCGGCGTCAAGTCAACTTCGGCACCCTGCACCGTCACTTTATGTGTCAGCGTATTGATGACAATTTCACCGTCGCCGACTACCCGGATATGCGCTGTTGACTGCCGGCGGCGCAACAAGACGCGAATGCGTGCCAAGAGTTCATCCATGTCAAATGGCTTGCGCATGTAATCATCAGCACCACAATCAAGCCCCAACACGATATCACGTGATTGTGTCCGTGCAGTCAACATCAGGATGGGCAACACTGGGTGCTGCTGACGCACACGCTGACAGACTTCGCGTCCATCCATTTCTGGCATCATTATATCCAAGACCATCAAATCTGGGACTGTTTTGGCCAGCTGCTGCAAGCAGTCTGGACCATTCTGTGCTTCGATGACACGGTACCCGGCGTTCGTCAACAATAGATTCAACAGGCGGCGCAAACTTGGTTCGTCGTCGACAACCATAATGCACTGCGAATGCGTCATACCCTTCCCGCCAAACTTCTAGATGATTGAGATATTGAATTCGATACAATATCACGCAAACATGTATATATTGCCACAGTAGACCGGTCACAAGACACAAAAAGACACACACCACGAACCAGTCATCAATTATACCGTACAGGAGCGTTGCTCGGTTAACTGTTTTGTAAACGTTTGACCAATTCAAGTGTATCCTGCGTCGTCAATGTCCCCACGTAGACGTAGCGCACATTTCCTTGGGCATCAATAAAGTAGCTGACTGGGATGGGTGATATCTGGTATTTTTGTGCAATTTCGCCTTTGACATCAAAGACGACCGGATACGATACGCCATACTGCTTCACAAAATTAGCCACATCAAGATCCCCTTGTATCCCGGGTGATTCTTGATGGCGCAAATTAATCCCAATAAATTCAACGTTTTGTGCGCTGAGTTGTTTGTACGCTTCTTCTAGTGCTGGTGTTTCAGCTTTACATGGTTCACACCATGTTCCCCAGAAGTTGAGTACGACAATTTTACCTTTGTAATCGCTCAGTGTTAATGTTTCACCCCCTAATTTGGGCAATGTAAAATTAGTGGCCGGTCGATTTGTTTCGGCGGCGGCGGGCATATTGGGGGTAGCGAGTTGTGCGCTTGCCACCCACACAATGGCGACGATGACCAAGCCAATCAACCCACCCAAAATGACCATGATAAGTTCGCGGCGCACAGGGCTCGCATCAGTCGCCACCACGGGGGCACCTGCGCTTGGCGGTGGTGGTTGGATCAGTAATCCGAGTGAACGATCGTAGAGGTAGCGTTGGCGTGGATCGAGCAACGTATCACGGATTTCTTCGAGTGCGGCAATCCGTTGCATGGCAATATTGGCCAATTCACCACTCGGATCCATCTGTAAGTCGGTGCGGTAGCGCATTGTCACACGGTCGCAGGCAGCCACAATATCGCTGGTTGAGGCATCGACATCAACGCCGAGTACCTCATAGTATGTTTGTGACTTTGTCATATCGTAAGCGCCCTTTCACAGCCACAGTCTCAGCGACTCTTGAGCTGAGAGATGAGTTTGGTTGCTTGCAACGCAAACGGTGAATCACTCGGTCCGATGGTCACAATTTGTTGCCATGCATCGATGGCAGCATCAATTTGTGGTGGCGTGATTTCTGCCAGACAGTACCCCAAATTCAACAACACTCGTGGTTTCTCGCTATCGGGGAGTTGTGGCAATGCTTCGCGCAGTAGGGCAAGTCCTGCTGCAGACTCAATGCCATTCCCGATACCGTTGCCGTAGAAACACTTGCTCGCACCCAAATCGGCTTTGACAATAATATTGCTCGGGTCAAACGAGAGCGCCTTGGCGTAGGCATCCGCAGCCATCTGCCAGCGTGCAAGACGATTCTGATACAACGTGCTACCCGGCTGCTGTTCGCGTACGATTTGCACGCTGTTGTAGAGCATGTTGGCGTAATCAAGCCACGCACCAATACTGGTTGGATTGGCTTCGGTCGCTGCACGCGCCGCAATGATGGCTTCTTCGAATTGATCGCTCACTGCCGTCGCCACGGCAACTGGTGGCGTATCGTTGCTTGCCGCCGTACGCCGCCCACCATCCGTGATGATGTAGGTGGCAAAAACGATAATCAGCGGGATGACAACCGTTAGCCACAGTGCTGTCTGCCGGTCACCACTGACGGCACGTCCACCACGTACCGGCATCGCATTGAATTCGGTGGGGCGCTCTTGGCGTTCGGCGGCAGGCAATGGCCGGTAATCAAAGGCTGGTTCAACTTTTGGTAATGCCCGTGCAACCACGCTGGTGACCCCAGCATCGTAGGCGGCTCGCATCGTCGCATCACTCAAAATCGCATATGCTTGTTCGAGCGTATGGGCACGTTCACGGGCAAGCGTCTTGAGTTCTTCGCTAAAGCCCTCGAGTGCATCTGGATTGTAGGCAATGCGCAACCGTTCGTATGCCGCAGTAATCGTTGCCTGGTCAGCATCACGATTCACTTGCAGAACTGCATAAAAATCTACCATGAGGTTCCTTTATTATTTGGCGCGCGAGAGTGCATCATCACGTCCGAGACCACGCACCCATACGGATGCGGCATCCCAGACTGCACCCAGCGTCATCCCAGCTTCGAGGGCACGGCGCAGCACAGCCAGCAAGCCACCAAAGACCGCAATAATAATCCCACTCCACACCAGTACCACACCCGGTTTGACCGTCACCGTCACCACAGCACGGGCGGGATCGACGGGCAAGTTGAGTCCGCTGACTTTGATGATGACGCGTTTTTGCGTCGGATCAAAGGCTGCCAGCGACGCATTGTGGCCGCCAGGTAATTCCACCGGCATCTCTTTGATGGCTTTGGCTGGGTCTGGTTCGTTGGCAAGAATCACAATCCCCGGGACGATTTCGCTCGTTTTGCCCTCATAATTGATGCTCAGACGGGCGCTGACATCCGCATTGTTGCTATGGTCTGTCGGCACCACAAAACCATTGAAGGTAATCGTGTATGGTCCTACTGTTTTGGTCTGCCCCTCTTCGAGGTCGGCCACGTTGCGATCAAAGGGCGGTGTATATTCGACCGGGGAAATGTACAAGTCTTGGTATATTTCACTACGCACCGATGGAGTGGCCATCGTGGCACCCATGCGGTTGTTGAAGTAGAGTTGTGGCGTAGCAGAGGATGAATTATTGCCACGATTGACGGTCATATCCAGCACACCACGACCGTTGGCATCCATGCGCCAGCCATTGAAGGTGAGGTCGTACCCGTATATCGACATTTTTTCACCTTCGGGGATGACCACACGCGTCTCTGGCGTCGCATACCAAGTCGATGTGACGGCTCCAACAATGAAAATCATCAACCCGACATGCGCCAGATAGCCACCAATGCGCAACCAGCCACCTTTGACCGTACGCACAATCATCACCAGGTTGGTCCCCACAGCAAAGGAGGCCAAGGCCAGATACGCAATCGAGTACAAACTGCGCACACCCAGCACAATGCCAATACACGTGACGACTACCGACGCCACCCCCGGCCAACGAATAGCCTTGAGGAGATGACGTGGATTCGTGTCGCGCCAACCCAACAGTGGTCCGATAATCATCAGCACCGTCATGATAAGTCCGAGTGGGGCGACCGTACTACTATAAAACCCACCAACCAAGCCAAAGCGTCCATCCTGGAAGGGTTGTGCATTAGCGTTGTAGGTTGTGCCATCATCGAGTTGAAACATAGAACCAAAGAACGTCTGGAGCGATGCACCGACCCCGGGAATGGCCGAAATGACGGGCATCGACGTACCAATTGCAACGATACCAGCCATCAACATGACCACCAGAATCATCAACGCAAAAAAACTGTCCCGTGACAACAATTTGTCGGACAACGTTTTGGATGGCATGTCGCGCCAACGCCAGGCAATGAATCCGATACCGATGGTCGCCAAGCTGACCAGAAAACCAGTCATCAACCACTTGAGCCCTTCTTCGACGAAGGAATGCACCGAGAACGACGACAACACACCACTACGTGTCAAGAACGTCGAATAAAAGACCAACACATACGTGACTACTGCCAGCACCACCGTCGTGCGGCGCATGGCGCCACTCGATCGTTGCACCAACATGGCATGGATGAGTGCCGCTACTGTCAACCACGGCACGAGTGCCGAGTTCTCAACGGGATCCCAGCCCCAGTACCCACCCCATCCCAGTGTTTCGTAGGCCCAGTAGCCACCAAGCAACAATGCCAATCCCAACACAGCCCACGATGCAATCGTCCACGGCAGTGCGGCCAATACCCAGCCGTCGTAGTCACGACGCCAGAGTCCGGCGATGGCATATCCGAAGGGAATCGCCATCAAGGCAAAGCCGACGAACAAAATGGGTGGATGAATCAACATCCAAATATTATGCAACGTAGGGTTGAGACCTTTACCATCGGTTGGTGGAATGCCATCTGCAGTGATATGCAAAATAAACGGATTGCGCACCAGCATGCAGACCAACAAGCCGAACTGAATAGCCATCACGATGCCCAGCACGTACGGCTCGGCATGACGCGTTCGTCTAATCAAGAACTGTGCGCCAATTACCCCCCACAACACCCAAATCACAAATGAGCCCGGCTGACCCGCCCATACCGCGGCCACACGGAAGTACGGTTCGAGTTCTTGGGAGCTGTAGTTGTAGACATATTCGACATCATAGCGTTGTGCCACAAACAAGTAGTTGAGTAGCACGACCACTGCCAGCACACCGACCATGGTCAGGCGTGTGCCAATGCGCCCATAGTTGAGCGCAGCCGGGCGTCCCGTAGGTACGAGCAAATAACTAATACTTGCCATGGCAGCCATGGCGATTGTCGCTACAATCAGCAATGTCCCAAAAAAATACACCGACATGCCAGCCTCGCTTTACCAGGACGTATCGCTACGTCGATCACGTTATGAATTCGTTTTGGTGCTCATCTGCTCTTGGTACTTGGATGGGCATTTGACCAGTAAATTTTCGGCCATGAATTCGCCCGTCTTTGCATCGTATTGCCCGATCGCCACAATACTCACTGCCTGCTCAAAATTCGATGGCTTGGGTTCGTTGGAGACCACCGTGATTTTGTTGCCCGCAGAATCCTGCAACAAAAAGGTGAATTTGCCATCTGCGTTGTACTCACCCTTGCTCCCCAAAAAGCCAGCCAACTGTACGCCGCGACTGCTGGTCTTGGCTTCGGCCACCGACGTGGTATAGGGGCGCATGGATGCACTGAGTCCGTAGTAGCCCAACACAATCGACAAGACGATAATGGCAATCCCAATCATGTGCAACGGCTTGAGTTGCATGCGTGATGGCGTCGCCGTCATACTACTCATGAGAGACCTCTTTCTTGACATCGACACGCGCCCGCGGTGCTGCTGATGCGCCCTCGTCGTGTTGTGTGGCAACCTGTTTTGCCAACGCTTGTGTGGCATTATCGATACGCCACACAAATATGAATACTCCGAGCCATACCACAAGTGCGGTGGCCATGGCGACATAGATAGCTACCCCTGCATCAAGAAGCACACTCATACATTTGCCTCCCATGGCGCAACTCGTGCCTGGACAAACAATATCCGGCGGCGAATACTAAATAACCACGCGGCTAAGGCCGCAAAGCCAATATTCCCTGCCATAAATACCCACAGCGTGCGGGGATTACTCAGCAGATTCGTGCCTGGGGCTTGCATGTTGATGCGCGCCACACCAGTACTGGCATCAGCTTCCAGCAAAATCATGCGGAATTGTTGCCCCGGGAACTCCGGTCGATCAGCGGCTTTGCCTTCGGCATCGAGGGATGGTTGCAACGTAGCAATGTCCTGCAGACCGGGCATGCGCACCTCGACCGCCGCTACCGTCATGTCGCCATCTTTGCGCAATGACTTCAATTCGATGACCACATCACCGAGCTGGCCGATTTTGGCACCGTTCAAATCGAGTGTAATCCCGTCACATTTACTCCCCTGCAAAAACGCACAATTGGGGTGCAACGTACTGTCTGCAACACGTGGCGCCACAAACAACAAGAAGGGCATCGTCACCGCAGCAAATAAGTTGTAGACTGCCGCCAACCGCCGACGTCGCTCGCCGTCATCGACGGACGAGCGCAACGCGAAGTAGGCCGCATAGATAAGTAACAAGACTAGAATGGAGGTTTCGCGCGGGTCCCAATTCCAAAATGTCCCCCACACCACTTCCGCAAAAATCGACCCTGTAACAGTGGCGAAAATACAGTAGAGTGTGCCCACCTCGGCAGCTGCGACAGCAGCCATATCGCTATTGATGTGGCGCTTGCGGAGATACTGAATGCTATACCACGCCGAAACGGCATAAAATACGGTTGTCACCCATGCAACGGGAACATGCACGATGATGATACGACCGGCATCGCCCAAGCCAACATACTGAGGTACAACCAAAAACATGGCATAGATGACTACCGCCATCCACACCCCAAGTATTACCTTGGCGCCTTGTGCAATACGCATAGCCATAATCACTCCAGCACAGCACAGCTATTCCCTGCATAATACCCTATACATTGTATATGAGCAAATGGTGAGAAGTGGCGTTCCAATGCCGATTACACAATATTTACGCAACAACTATACAAATAATAAAAGACATCAATATTGCCTATTCCCACACCGTTGCAAACAAAAAAAGTGACGTCACAAACATAGTTACTGCATACGCCAACAGTGCCTGAATCGGTGCCGCGCCACGATCCCACCCTGTCCCTGCCAGTGCCAACGCTGTCCCTCGGACCGCAGTTACCAACATGGGAATCAAAATAGGCAACGACAACACGGCAAAAAGCGCCCCACGCGATGTCGAACGTGCAATGATTGCGGCAACTAATGTCGTCCCTGCGACGAGCGCCAATGCGCCCGACAGTAACATCACCGCAACCATTCCCGGATTGCGTACCTGCATACGAAAGAGCACAATGGCCAAGAGTGTCACCAAGAGTGTTAAACCGAGGAGTAACACCAGATTAAAGCACAACTTGCCGAGATAGACGGCACTCGGAGGGGCCGCCAAGCGCAACGCAGAGGCCGTACGTTGTTCTTCTTCGACGACAAAGACACGGGCCAATGCCGTAAATGCGGCAAACAGTAATACAATCCACAAAAACGCCGCATGCACGAGGGGGAGTTCGGCAGAACGATTGAGTGGGCCGAGTCCTAGACTCACCGCTACTACGCTACACACCGCAAAGAGCGCCACCGCATTGAGGGCTTGGCGGTTGCGTAATTCACTACGCCACTCGCGCACAAAAATCGCTCGCGTGGCGCGCCACAACAAGGGGTCAATCATATGGCGTCCTCCAGTGCCAGCGTAATATCCGCAAAGCGCGTCTCGCGCGGGTCGTTGGTAGCAATCACGGTGATACCACGCTGACGTTGCTGTGCCACCACCCGTTCGAGCAAATCATGCCCGCTCTGATCGAGCATGACACTCGGCTCGTCGAGTAGTAACAACGCCGGTTGATGGAGCAAGGCATACGCATAGCGCAAACGGTGCGTCATCCCCGATGAATACGTGGCCACTAGATCACCACCTCGCCCTGCAAGTCCCACATCGACCAGCAATGCTTCGAGTGCGGCATCAGCCAAGTCTAGTCCACGCACATCCGCAAAAAAGCGCAGATTCTCGTGGCCGGTCAATTCACGGTAGAGCATCAAATCAGGTGCCATCCAGCCAATTGCATGGCGGGCAGCAAGTGGCGCGTACCGTTGTGTATCGGTATGGAGCCACACACTGCCGTGGCTCGGGCGTTGGAGTCCACAGATAACCCGCAACAGCGAGCTTTTGCCGCTGCCATTGCGCCCCGTCACTACCAATACCTGCCCGTGGTTGACGCGCAGTGATACGTCGTAGATGACACGGCGTCGCCCATAATCCAAGGTAATCTGATCGAGCTCAAGTGCCTGCATATCACTGCCTATTCCACAATCGACATGCCCCTATTATCACATATCCCGCACTGCTAGCGCACATCCGTTATAATCGCACACGGGGAATAGACGCACCGTCAGGAAATGCTCATGCGCACGCTTACCACTACCCGGCTCGTCTTGCGTGACTTCATCAATAGCGACTGGGACGATTTATACGCCATCATCGGTGATGCTGATACCGTGCGGCATATGCACTTCCGCGACATGGATGAAGCCGCCTGTCGTGACTGGTTCCTCGGTAGCATCGACAACAGCACCATCCCACATCCCGATGCCTACAACTGGGCAATTACTCTCCGAGATACTCCCCACATCAGTATCGGTTGGTTGGGCATCGGATCGGCATCGCATCCACGCTACCCGGGGGAGCGTGATTTCGGCTACGTCCTCAGCAAACACCATTGGAATAAGGGAATCATGCGTGAAGCACTACACGCCGTCCTCACGTTTGAGTTTCATACCCTCGCTACCCCATGGGTAACAGCAACCCATAGTATTTTGAATCCTGCGT
>CAZIKU010000078.1:0-10131 GCA_964539815.1 uncultured Klebsiella sp.
CCGATTTCCAATATCAAATTGCCCACCGTATTCATAGAACGCCGATCATGTGGATCAACACGCATGACGCCATTTTTTGAGACACAGTTTGCGTTCCGGTAGAAATATGCCATAATTCGCTACAGATTCCGCTTTACCATCGAAATGAGCACTATTGTGATGCGGCAACTCGTTTTGCAGGCCATTGGTGACCTCCAACTCGGTCACGCACCCTTGCCACCAGCGCCTGGCCGTGGCGAGGCACAGGTACGGGTACGACGTGTGGGTATATGCGGTACCGACCTACACGCATTTGCGGGCAATCAGCCTTTTTTTCAGTATCCGCGCATTCTCGGTCACGAACTCGCCGTGGAAGTTGTGGCGTGTGGTGCCGATGTCACGAATGTGGCTGTTGGTGATACAGTCGCCGTGCGCCCCTATTTGGAATGTGGCACGTGCCGTGCCTGTCAACGTGGTCTAACCAACTGCTGTAGTAGCCTCAAGGTGCTGGGTGTCCATATCGACGGTGGCATGCGTGAATACTTTAATGTGCCAGCCGACCATCTCCATCACGCCCATGGGGCCAGTGTAGAGGGCCTCGCACTCGTCGAAATGCTGTCAATTGGATTCCACGCCATACGCCGTGCTGCGGCCCGTCCCGACGACCACATCCTGATCGTTGGACTGGGTCCAATTGGGCTGGGAGCAGCGCTGGCCGCCCGTGAACGTGGCCTGCACGTAACGGCACTCGATCCGAGTCCCATCCGACGCACGTTCGCACAGACGCATGGACTCGTCAGTGCGAGTGCGGCACCCGGCGACACGCCACAAGCCGTTGCTAACGAGCTATGCGGCGGCCAGGCACCTGATGTGGTCATTGATGCGACGGGTCATAAAGGGGCCATGGAAGCATCGTTTTTACTGCCCGGGCATGGTGGTACACTCGTCTTGCTTGGATTGATTCAGGGGCAGTTGCAGTTCAGCGATCCTGATTTACACCGGCGCGAAATCACCGTGAAGGCGAGTCGCAACGCAACCGCCCAAGACTTCGATGCGGTGATCGCTGCACTCCCTCACATCGATGTATCGGCGTGGGCTACACATCAAACGACGCCCGATGGTCTCGCACAATGCATGACGACATGGCGCGATCCTGCATATGGCGTCATCAAGGGTATGATGAGCTTCGATTAGTTAGGGACATCATTCATGTTTACACGGCAATATCCATCACTGCAACATCGCCCGTATCGTCTGCTGTGGAGTGGTCTGCTCATTTCTAACATGGGCACATGGATGCAAAATGTGGCCCAGAATTGGCTCATCTACAAAATGACCAACAACGACCCACGCTACCTGGGATGGATGGGACTGGCATTTGCCGTGCCTATGATTCTCCTGCCGCCAGTTGGTGGCTACTTGGCCGATCGTTTTCCCCGGGCGCGCATTCTGCAAATCACACAGTGGAGTATGCTGCTGTTGGCGTTGGTGCAAGCAATACTCACCTTTGCCAACCTCAATACGCCATGGTTGATTTTGGTGGCGACGTTTCTCAATGCCACACTTCTGGCTGTTGACAATCCGACGCGCCAAGCACTCATTCCTACCTTGGTCCCGCGCGCTGACTTGATGAATGCCCTAGCGCTTAATTCTGCCACATACAACGGGGCCGCACTGATTGGGCCAGCATTGGCGGGATTCTTGTTGGGCGTCCTTGGGGCGGGCTGGCTGTTTGCGGGGAATGCACTCAGCTTTCTTGCAGTCATCTATGCCGTCAGTCAGATGCCCACGGCTGATTCCCATGAACCACAACAGACGACACTGGCCGATGCGATGACGAGTGGCGTGCGCTATGCATTACAGCACAAACTGACTGGCGTGTTGTTGTGCATTTCTACTGTTATGTCAATATTTGGGCGCTCGTACCAACAACTGCTCCCCATTTATGCCGACGACATTTGGCGCATCAATGCCCAAGGATACGGCATCTTGTTGTCTGCAGCGGGTGCAGGCGCCATGATTGGGGCACTCGGACTTGCATCACTGCCACAAATCACCCCCAATGGGCGGAATCTACGGATTGTCGGATTGGGCTTTGCCGTACTCTTAGCGGGATTTGCCCTGAGTCCGTGGTGGTGGCTGGGTGCCGTGTTGCTGGTACTCGTCGGTGTCATCAGTACTGCTGCGACGACCATGATTGCCACCATGCTCCAACTCGAAGTCCCCGGGCAATTGCGCGGACGTGTGATGAGTCTGCATGCAGTGACGCTGATTGGCGTACCATCGTTTGGCGGCTTGCTCATCACCAACATGACCACATGGCTCGGCCACGGTGACAGCATATCTGCAATTAGTGCGAGTGGCGCCCCACTTGCGCTCGTCGTCGGCGCTGCATGTGTGGCGGTGTTGTACGTGGTCGTACGCATCCCCACACCACGCACATAAATTCCCTCTGCGTTTTTATTTTGATCCGCCGGTATTGCCCCCAGGGTTTGGATTCGGGTTGGCTGGATTCGGGCGACCTGGGCGGGGGGCAGCCACGGGTATGGCCGTTGGCATGGCCACCACGCGCAATGCGGGCATGGCATCCACCGCAACTGCAGGAGGCTGTGGATTGGATTGGTCAGGAGCACTCGGTGCTGCCACCACAACCACGGCAGGTGCGGCGACCGTATCCGCTACGGCCATCAATGTGGGCAGTGGGGCAAACGTGGGTAATGGCACCACAGTGGGGACGGGTGCCGAAGCGACGTCTAGTACCACGGCCGTGGGCGGCAGCGGTATGCTGGTTTCGGTGGGCAGGATGGGGACATCCACCACAGGCTGAGTGGCTTGTACGGTGGGCTTGGCGAAAAGCATCCAGCCGACCAGTGTGCCACAGGTGGCAAGTGCGGTCATCACGATTCGGGCGAGGGCGCGTTCGCGTTGCTCGTGGGCTGCTTTGACTTTTTGCACATATTTGCGGTCGATTTGGCCATTGGCTGGTGCCGATTTGGCTTCGGCCTTGGCAGGCATGGGTGTTGTCGCAGAATTAGTCATCGTTGCCACCGTCATCCTCGTGATGATCCTCATGATGATCGTCGTGGTGGTCATCGTCGTGATGATGTTCGCCATCATCACCGTCGCCAGGGGGCGGTGGAGGTGGTGGGGCATCACCACTCGGGGGCGGGTTACGGTCACGGCGGGCATCAGCCACCGCACGTGCATTGGCAGCAATGCCGTCATAGAGCATGGTACCATCGCTGGCTGTCACATACACCGTCCCCGTGTCGAATACAAATTCATAGGCCACCGTATTTTCGTACATGACCATTTCTGGAGCCTGCAAGAGTACCGCCGCCGGATTCAGTGACTGAATGGTGGCCAATACGTCGTCCAGGCTGGCATAGGCGGGATTCGCAGTGAGTTCGGGAGTTGCCAGCAGTGGTGCCGGCGTCGCAGTGACCATCAGGAGTTGCGCAGATTGGCGTTGTTGCTGTTGGGCCAGTGCGTTGTATTTGCTGGCAAGAGCGGCTTGCTCCTGTTTGGCCGCAGCCAACTCGGCCGCGGAGGCTGCGATAGCTGCGTTGGCAGCAGCAAGACGCGCTTGGAATGTCGCCTCGCGCTGTTGCACAGCCTCGGCATCGACCACAGGGCGTGGTGTGGCCTGTGGTGACGCCGTAGGCATAAACATCGTTGCAGTGGGCAGTGGCGTAGTATCACTGACTGCCGTGGTTGGGGTACTCAACACCTGTTGCGTAATCGCCACGACCACGGCGCTGATAAATACGGTAATTCCTGCTGCCATCAACAATTTGAGTCGCATACATTCCTCGCACAACCATGTGGTTTGTATTCATTGAAGGAATGACGCGTTATTACATGCAAAAGTTCCCGTAGCAGCGATGATTGATTTATGTGCGTTCAGACGTAGCTGGTGATATCGCCGTCAACACACGCAATACGCTCAAAAAGAGCACGCTGACAGTGGCCACGGCGTACAACCAGAACAGGGTGTTCATGGCGTTGACATGCAACCCCGCATGGATACTCACCCCCACAAATGCCACAAAACTCGCGTAGTGCAGACCACGCCACACCTTTTGACCAATCCAGGTGCGCCCCCAAAAGCTGACCGTCACGATGACGATGAGATAGGTGGCAATCTGTCCAAACAACATGGCATACGGTCGGTAGGCAGGGCCATCCCCCGTGAACGGAATGAAGAGCATGCCAAGTGTAAAATTGGCGTAGCGATCTCCTAGCAACACCATCACATGCGCCAGCGTGAAGGCGATGGTGAGCCACGAATAATGGCGATGCATGTCAACAATCGGTGCCACTTTGCCGATTTGTTTGCCGATGGTAGTCGTCAGTAGGAGGCCCCATGCCATGCTCAGCCACAACAAGACGTAGGCGATAACCCCTGCCGAACGCGACACATACCAAAACACTTTGGGTTCGTCGCCTTGCATGCTTTGCACCATGCTAATCAGGTACGTCGGGATGAGTTGCCACGCCACGGACACACCAACGACCAACCCAATCAAGATTGCACCAAACATGTTGCGCCACGAATACTGTGCGTTGATGGCCTCGAGGGCTGCAATTGGGTCGTCTTCACGGCGTGGACGTGATGGTGGTGGTGCGTCAGTCATTGTGCGATATACTTTCTGGCCATATAAAAGGATGCCATGCCGCGTTCATGTGCGTCATACCATCCGCATCGATTACGAATCCCGGGAGTCCATACTGATTCAACCATGCCAACCCTGCTTGACGACCAGAGATGAGTACCACTTTGGCAGCCGCCTCGGCAATATGTGCATCCATGGCAATCACTGTTGCGGTGGCAACATCGCTCACTGCGGGCAAACTCGTGCGCGGGTCAATGATGTGGTGCACGGGGACTCCCGCCCGCATCCAACGCCGCTCGTGCACACTCGATGTTGCCACACTCCCCTCAAAGAGCGCAATGTGTCCAGCTGGTGCCGTCTGGAATGGATGATCAACAGCCACACGCCACGCCGCCTGTGCATCAGGCGCAGTCACCGCAATATCGCCCCCAATTTGCGCCAGCATGCGTCCGTGCGGTGGGGCAAACAATGCGACCAGGCGTGCGGCCATCCAGCCTTTGGCGACACCGGCTAGGTCGAGCATCAGATACGGCGGCAACGACACCTCGCGGCCGTTGACCGAAATCGCACGCCAATCGGGCACCAGCAGTGGGTCAAGGACATCAGGTTGGTCAGTCGGTATCAGCGCAAACGTGCGGTCATAGCCGCTGGCACTGATGTGCTGTCCGAGACTAGGCACCACCAAACCGTTGCTCCAGCGTGCCACCTCGAGCGCTGCCAGCAACACGGCATGCAAGGTGGCGGACACACGCATGCGACGCTGGCGGTTGAGCTGGTTGAGCTCGCTATCAGGACGAAATCGACTCAGAATCTGTTCCCACGTTTCGACCTGCTGGAGCAGCGCATCGCGTGCGAGTGGCGCACTACTGACCACTCGACAGTGCACCCCCACGGCGCGCCACTCGTACACCACATCCTCGCCCATGCAGTTTTTCCCCTAGCGTAACCGATACAAAAACTCACCCGCATACGGGATGACGAGACACTCGGGGTCGGCCTGTGCAGCGAGCGCTTTGGGATCAATGGTGCGGTAGTCGGCATAGTTGAGGTTGAGCGCGTGGCAGTCATCGGCAGAAAGACCGGTGGCCAAAGTGACGGTGATGCGCGGGCGTTCGACGCCGTTGCTCCATGTCCCTACCCCACGGAGATGCGTCGAATGGGCGATGACGCCCTTGGGAATGTGTTTGAATTTATCCCATTGGCTGAGAAAGTAGTCGCGCACGTGGTAGCCGATTTCGCGGATGTACTTGCCGTGCACCAGACTCACCTCGTGTAGATGTGGCGCATAAATCACGACTTCGCCGCCATCGGCGACCACAGGTTCACTTTTGTACATGCCTTTGGATCCGACCCACAACTCGTCATACATGGTGGGCAGCACGGCAATCACGCGCTGCACTGGTTTGTCGAGCCAACGGATATGGATTTGCGCCGACAACGCGGCGGCCGCGGCCCAGGCAGATTCGGGCGTATCCACAAATACGCCGTGCACGCCCGCCGGTGTGACCACACTGCAAATCGCATAGCGCGGCGTCGGAATCAGCGCAGCAGCCTGGTCGATGACTGCGCGTACCGCCGTGTTGGCCGTACCGATGATGGCGTACGAGGTGAGCAACGCTCCCAGCCAGTGCGTGGCATTGATGACATCAGGACCAGAAATGCCGGGGAAGAGGTACTTGTTGCCTCCCGAAAATCCCACCACCTCGTGCGGGAAGACCGGACCACAAATCACGATGTGGTCGTGCGTGAGCACGGCACGGTTAATGCGCACGGGCACCACATCCGTGTACAACCCGCCACTGAGCTGCGTCATGGTGGCACTATCGATGGTGCCAATCTGTACCAGCGTCTGTGGGTCTTGCCAGGCATGATTGACCACCTGAATATCGGGCTCGCTGGCACACACCTGCGCCACATCACATCCGAGCAGTTGATTGAGCGCTGCGGCATCCATGGCCGGGTGCGTGCCCAGTGCCACCATCCACGTCTGCAGATGGGCGCCTGCCTGGCGCAATGCGGCACGCACAATGGCAAAATAGCGGGGCATTGGCATGGTGCGCGTCGCGTCGGGGATAAGGACGAGCACCCGTTGCCCGCGCAAATCACGCTGGGCGAGACCGCTGTGAATCTGGGAGGCGAGTTGCGCATCGTCGAGCACTGCGTGCATGGGATTCCTCCTACTGTTTAGACGCCACTAAATGCCGAAAAACCGCCATCCACGGTGATGACCTGCCCGGTCACAAAGGCTGATGCTGGGGACAACAGCCACAATACTGCCCCTACCAAATCGTCGGGATGACCGAAGCGTTGCATGGGTGTATGGGCTAGAATTTGCTGGCCGCGGGGCGTGAGCGTCTGTCCATCGGCTTCACGGAGCAAAAAGCGATTCTGCTCGGTAAAAAAGAAGCCAGGCGCAATCGCATTCACCCGAATATTCGGGGAATACTCAAATGCCATGTGGGTCGCCAGCCAGCGCGTAAAGGTATCGAGTCCGGCTTTGGCGGCAGAATAGGTGACCACGCGCGTCAGCGGGCGTACCGTGCTCACCGATGACACATTGAGCACCACGCCATGCCCCTGCGCCACAAAGTGGGGTAAGACATGCTGTGAGAGTTGGATAGCACTAAACAGATTGACATCGACGACTTCGTGCATGGCAGCAGCTGGGAGTGCAAAAAACGACTGCGCACCGGTGGTGGCCTGCGGGCGATTGCCACCAGCGCCATTGATAAGCGTGTCAATGGGACCCAGTGCACGCACCTGTGCAACGGCCGTGGCCATGTGATTTGCATCGGCCAAATCGGCTGCAATATAGGCGATTTGGGCTTGTTGTGTGGTAGGCATATCGGCGAAGTGGGTCTGTGCGTGTTCCGGGTTGCGCGTCAACAAAATGACGTGCGCACCATGTGCGACTAGTGCACGCACCATGCTACGGCCGAGCACCCCACTGCCACCACTCATCAGGATGCGGCGCTGCGAAAAATCAAAGGCCTGACGCATATCAATGTTGGACATGTCATTCCTCGTGCAGTATTTCTGTGTTGGTGTGCTCAATCATACCACGGGCACTGCGTGCCGTCAGCACGCTCCACCAGATGACACCGGTGGCGAGCATGCCCATCAATAGCACAAGCGGCGTGGGCCATACCCCCACCATCACCCGCCACAGGCGTTGCAGCATCAGCAGTGCGATGGCCAGCGACAGACGCCACAGCGCTGCGGGTGTACGCGCACGCTGCCACAGCCATGCCATGGGAATCACCAGGTGTGCGCTGTAGGACTCCCAACTCACCGGCGCACACCACAGCATGACGGGGATGGCACAGACCAGATCGGTGAGGGAATCCGCAGGGTGGCGCCAGCACCACCACACAGTCCCCAGCACCACCCCACCCACCAGAATGACTGGCACCCAGTGTGCGAGCACGGACTGCGCCCACAATGGAGCGACTGTAGTCGGGGCAATCCCACCTGTTTGGATGACGGTCGCTTGGAACACGCGCGTCACCCCGGCCCACAACGACTGGTTGACGGGATGTGTCTCGCTGGCGGACGCCTTGATCTGCACCATATCAATCCATGTGGCCGTCAGCGCCCATCCCCACCACCATGCGCCAGCCGCCACCACGAATAGCATGGTAGCGAGGGCGGTGAGGCTGGCGCGCCACTGTTTTTGCACCAAAAACATAAGAAACAGACCACTCAACTGTACTTTGATGGCCATAATCACACCAGCCACCACACCAGCCACGCCGGCCTGCTGGCGCACGAGACGATGCCATACAAGCAGCATGGCTAGCGTGATGAAGTGAGTAATTTGCCCGAGGAGCACGGTATCGCTCATGGCCGGCAGCACGATGAGTGTCGCGATGAGGAGGCGTTTGGGGACGGTAGGCATGGGAAAAAGGCGCCCCACCAGCACCACAATCGTCCCCCACGCACACAGGTTGAGCAGGTACCAGCAGGTGGCGGCCGTGGGGTATGGCACCCATGTCAGTGGCAGCCACAAGACGGCGACGAGCGGCGGATACAAAAAGGGAATCACGCCAGGAATCGGTGCCGGATAGAGCGTCTGCCCCGTGCGCAGGGCGAGGGCAGCGTCGTAGTAGCTGCGAAAGTCGATTTGGCTGGGGGTCACAAGCAACTGTGGCACGGTGCGCAACCAGAGGAGTGCCAGCATGGCGAGAACCATGCCATAGCCACAGAGAGCCCATTGCCAGGCACTCCAGCGCCGCATCTCAGCTCCGCCCACGCCGTACGGGGCGCGTCGGTGGCGGCACATCGTCGACGACTTGCGACTCTTCACCAGCCACCTGTTGTGGATCGGCTGGCGTGGGCGCAGGTGGTGTGCGCGTCCGTGTCGTAGGTGCAGGCGGCGCATCTGCGGGAGGGGCGGGCTGGACGCTAGCCAATTCCTCGCGCCAGGCCAGGCGCTCGGCAACGCGCACTTCAAATCCACGATCACTGGGGTGGTAGTAGCGACGCCCACGCAGATTATCGGGGAAGTGCACTTGATCGACCTGGGCATCAGCGGCGTCGTGCGCATATTGATAGCCACGCCCATAACCGAGGCCCTTCATCAGATTGGTAGGGGCGTTACGCAGATGGAGTGGCACCGGGTCGTTGCGCGTCTGTGCCACATCCAGCAAGGCCTGTTTGTAGGCCGCATAGGCGGCATTGCTTTTGGGGGCCTGGGCAAGGTACAACGCCAGATTGGCGAGGGCCAAATCACCCTCGGGCTGACCGAGGAAGTGTACCGTCTGTTGGATGGCGGTGGCGACGACAATAGCCTGCGGGTCGGCGAGGCCAATATCCTCAACGGCAATACGCATCATGCGCCGCGCGATGTAGAGTGGGTCTTCGCCGCCTTCGAGCATGCGTCCCAACCAGTAGAGCGATGCATCGGGGTTGCTGCTGCGGATGGATTTGTGCAGGGCAGAGATGGCATCGTAGTGCAGTTCGCCGTTTTTGTCGTAGCGGGTGGCACGACTCTGCAAGGCCTCGCGCATGTCGTCGACGGTTATGAGGCGCTTGCCACCCACGCCGGCCGCTTTGGCAGATACAGCGGCTTCGAGGGCGTTGAGTGCCACACGTGCATCGCCATTGGCCATATCGATGAGGTAGCCACGCGCATCGGCCGCAAGGAGTGGATCAAGTGAGGCGAGGCCATTGACTCGGTCAGTGACTGCGCGGTCAATTAATTGGCCGAGTTGTTCGTCACTGAGGGGCTCGAGCACAAAAATCCGCGCCCGCGAACGCAAGGCGGGATTGACTTCGAATGATGGATTCTCGGTAGTGGCACCAATCAAGATGACAGTGCCATCTTCAACATGGGGCAACACGGCATCCTGTTGGGCCTTGTTGAAGCGGTGAATCTCGTCGATAAAGAGCACCGTGCGTTGGCGATACATGCCTAGGCGGTCACGCGCCTCGCTCACCACACGGCGCAAATCGGCCACTCCCGCCGTGACCGCCGACAAAGGCTCGAAGTAGGCCTTGGTATGCTCGGCGATGATGCGGGCGAGTGTGGTTTTGC
>CAZIKU010000079.1:0-9964 GCA_964539815.1 uncultured Klebsiella sp.
CGATACCACCCGAAATCCACGGACCGGTCAGCCCCACCAAGGCGGGTTTGATGACTTGGTTGTAGTAGACGAAGTGGTAGCCGTTGGTTTTGTCGAGGGCCATTTGCACACGGCCACCGAGTTCGGGCAGAATCATGATTTTGAGGTAGGCATTTTCTAAAAATACAGCGGTGTATGATTGGGCTCCCTTGGTGTGGTCGACACGGTCGATCACGGGGTAGGGGTAGACAACACCACTACTGCCCTGGTAGACGCGCTGATGCAAAAAAAGTGGTTGTTTGAGGGGTTGTCCCACACCATATGTGGGAATGACGACGGTCTCGCTCCATGCTTGTACATGATCTGCCATGCGGTGCTCTCACTTCACTGTGATGCAAATGAGTGTCATAGTGATTCAATGACTCGGACAACGCCATTCTATCACAGAAATAGCGGATGAAGCAGTCATTTGTACCCGTGAGTACACGTACTCATCTAATCAGTTGTGGGCATCGTGCGGGGTAAGTGAATTGTGACTGTGGTGCCCTGTGAGAGCGTGGATTGCAGGGCAATGGTACCGTTATGGGCTTCGACAAAGGCTTTGGCGATAGCGAGACCGAGGCCAGTCCCGTGCCCTTGGGCAAATTTCCCGCGGTAGAAGCGGTCAAAGATACGCGGGACATCGTCGGGGGCAATCCCATGACCGGTATCACATACCACAAATGTGATGTAGTCATCGGTGTCGCGCACGGTCAACGTGATAGTACCACCCGCAGGGGTATGGCGGATTGAGTTATCGATGAGGTTGATCAGCACCTGGGTGATGCGACCAGTGTCGAGCCAGACTTCGACGGGATGAGTGGGACACTCACGTGTAAATGTGATGTGATTGGACTGACAGAGTGGCAGCATGAGTTGATATACGTGATGCGCTAGTGTGGTGGCATCGGCAACGACGGGGCTCAGGGTGATTTGTTTGACTTCGGCCAGCGAAAGCAGGTGCATGTCATTGATGAGGCGGTGCAGTGATTGGATTTCGTCGTGTACGATGGCGAGGCGTGTCTGTGTGGGTTCGAGTTCGCCATCACGCATGGCCTCGACGTAGCCGTTTATGGTATTCAGCGGGTTGCGTAGCTCGTGGGCGACATCTGCGATGAGTTGACGGTGGAGGTGGATTTGTTGGCGAATTTCGTTGTCGCGATCATCAATAGCGTGGGCGAGGACGCGTGTTTCGTTGGGGGCCGTGTCTGTGAGTTGTGTGACAAAACTAGTTTCAGACTGGGGACGACGCAGCAAATTGACCAGCTGGTTGATGGGACGATAAATCCGCAACATCAACGCCATTCCAATCAAGCCTGACGTCACTACATGAAACAAGAACAACAGTTGCAATGAGTTGATTGTATAGTTGGCAAAACCACGCAACGGAGGATAATCAGCGTAGTTGACACTGGGGATAAGGTAGACAAAGTGGTTGTCGGGCAGATAGAGTGTGTAGCGTTGCTCGAGATGATTGACATCAATAATTTGATTGTATTGCTTGTATGGATAGACGATGCGACCATCGGGTTTGGTAATCACAATTGATGAATAGATGAACGGACCATACTTGTTTTCAATGGCGGCAATAGATGTGTGGAGTGTCTCGTCACTTTTGCCATCAGCGTAGTGCTCGCGCACGATATTTGAATAACGGTGGAGCAGAATGGGAATGTAATTCGTGCTAATCATCGAATAGGTTGCCACAAAGAAAATGACAAACGAAATGAACACATTGACGAGTGCAGTCACAATCATCACGAGCACGAGTTGAGCACGGAGGGTTTTGAACATAGCGTTAGACTTGGATGCGGTACCCGACGCCGTATACCGTAATGATATAAATCGGGTTATCGGGTTTTGGCTCGATTTTGCTACGTAGGTTGCGGATGTGCATATCGAGTGAACGGGCAATCTTGTGATTGTCTTTGCCATAGAGGTGATGGGCAAATTCACTGCGCTCGAATACCCGACCGGGTTCGCTAAAGAGGAGCTCGATGATGCGGTATTCCGTGGAAGTGAGCTCGATGACATTTTGCCCTACAATCACGTTCCGTAGTGTGCGATCAAGCGATATGCTTGCAGGTGCGGTGGCAAGTGGATACGATGAAGAGGCGCGTCGAATGAGCGCCTGGATGCGTGCGAGTATTTCGCGCATGCTAATCGGCTTGTTGACGTATTCGTCTGCACCGAGTTCGAGTGCTTCGATTTTGTCACGCTCTTCGATTTTGGCAGAAATCACGATGACGGGCACATTGGAGATGGTGCGCAGGCGGCGCAGGAATTGAAATCCGTCCATGCCAGGCATCATCAAGTCGAGCAGCACGCAATCAAATTCCTGGTTTTGGCAGATATGCATGGCATCTTGGCCATTGCTGGCAACAGACACCGCGTACTGATGTTGTGTCAGATAGTCGGCAATCATGGTGCGGACGCTCAGACGATCTTCGACGACGAGGACTTTTTTGGAGGTGTGTGGTGGTGTAGTCATGGCAGTTTTCATCACATCTGGTAATCAATGACCAAAGGAATAATGGCAGTCGACCATATGTGATCTTTCCACACTATAGCATGAATTTCCCTGTTTTTGTCAGTGATATACAAACATTGTAAAAAATATATAGAGCACATATGAAAATCCCTCCTGTCGAGCTCCACTGGAGCTCGACAGGAGGGAGCGATTTATGGGCGACAAATATCAGCAAAGGCTTCGAGCGCATCGTCGATATAGGCATCGCTATTCCCTTTGCCCATATGACCGACCCGGATGATTTTGCCAGCGAGTACACCCATGCCACCAGTCGCCATGAAGCCGTAGCGCTCGCGCAGACCACTGATGATGCGGGTCGCATCGAGTCCGGCCGGGACTTTGACAGCGGTGACTTGCGGGGTGGCTTCGGCATCGGGGACGAGGTAATCCATGCCGATGCTCCGCAGTCCGGTGCGGAAGCGGGTGGCAGCCCGCAGGTGGCGCGCAGCATATTCGGTTTTGCCGATAGCCATGACTTGGCGGAGGCGGACACCCGTGGCCGCCATCAGCCCGGTAGGCATTGTGGCTGGCTGGGGGTGGCTATTTTTGCCATCGCCAGATGTCGTTTTGCGCCAGGTGCGCACATCGAGAATCCAGCCGCGGTGACCGACCGGGTTGTTGTCGAGGTACTGCCAGCCCTTGGGACTGACTGCCACGAAGGCGAGTCCGGCGGGGGCGGCCAGGGCTTTTTGGGAGGCACTGATACAGATATCGATGCCCCAGGCATCCATTTCGAGGGGCGTCCCTGCAAACCCAGTGATGGCATCGACAATGATAGGGATGCCGAATTCCTTGGCGAGCGCGGATAACTCGGGCAACGGGTTGAGTGCTCCCGTGGATGTTTCCGCATAAACGACACCGAGGACATCGAATGGTCCGTTGCTGGCGAGCGCCGTGCGTACCGTATCGACGGTGATGGCGCGACCCCATTCGCCGGGTATGTCAAAGACGGTGATGCCGTAGGCCTGGGCAATGGTGGCGAGGCGATCGCCAAAGTAGCCGTTGCGTACGATGGCCATGCGTTTGCCTGTGGCGACGGTGCTGGCAATGGCTGCATCGAGCCCGGTACTGCCCGAGCCGACCATGGGGAAGACATCGCCAGCTGTGCCAAATAAATGTTTTAGATTATCGACGACGTCGTGATAGAGTGCTGCCCATTCAGGACCATAGTGCGGGACCGTGGGCCCCGCCAAGGCCTGTAGTACCTCGTCGTCGATGTCGACGGGTCCGGGGATGAGCAGACGATGGGTAGCCATGATTGTAACTCCTGTATGCAATGATTCGTGAAGCCTAGTATAGCACTGCGCCCCACATATGTGGTAGCGCAGTGCTTCGTGTAGTGCCTATGATTTGAAGCGGTCAGCACCGGCAAACGCTGCAAAGAGGCGCTTCATGTGGGCGGACGGGTCTTGGTAGAATTCCTGCGGGCTACAATCGAGCGTCACCGGTCGGGTGGCAGTGATGACGGTCGGGTTGGTGGCGGCAAACTGGCGAATCACTTCGGCATGTGGCTTGAGCGTGCCATCCGGGCGCACCATGCCAAAGAAGCGCTCGTGGCGGGCTTCGTCGCAGGGTGGCTCGTTCCACAGATCGGAGCTGTAGTCGGCAAAACACCACAACATGGCCCCAGTGGCGCCGACTTCGACGAGTTTGGGCAAGACCGCCGCATAGTACGCGGCCAAATCCTCTTCGGATGCCATGAATTGACTGCGCGGCTTGCCGTATGCCGTCCAATTCCACACCTGCGATGGCGCCCCTGGAGGTGCAGTACAGCCGCCGAATTCCTCCATCAAGGTGGGTTTGCCACACAACGCACTGACAACAGCGCAGGTGAATGGCACATAATCGGGGTCGAGCGGATTTTTCATCCATGATACATACATCGGGTATGAGTGCATCACCGCCAAATCCGTCTCGGCATAGACGTCGGGGACGCGCAGGTGGTTATCGCGAAAGAGACTATCGGCATGCAGCCCGCATGCCACTGGGTGCACGGAGTCGATGGACTTGATGAGTTGTGTCATCTCGCGCACCCATGCTCGCCCGCCGGCGGCATCACGCGGCCAAGCAAACAAATCGGGCTCGTTGCCTAGATTCCAGATGCCAATCCCTGGGTGGTCGTGGAGTGCGCCGACGACAGTCGTCAGCAAGA
Organism: uncultured Klebsiella sp.; assembly: GCA_964539815.1. Taxonomy (GTDB): domain Bacteria; phylum Chloroflexota; class Chloroflexia; order Chloroflexales; family Roseiflexaceae; genus UBA965. The sequence continues at coordinate 4,701 of CAZIKU010000079.1, forward strand.
GACGGGCGGCCGCATGGGCAACTGCGTCATGGTATGGGCTTCGATAGGCACGGTTGACGATTTTGCCGTGACTGACCACCTGGAGATTGTGGAAATTGGTGGGGTCGCTCGGTTCACCCAGTAACCAGCCTGGTGCCCAGTTGGGGCCACTCATATGCCCGGTAAAAAATGTGACATCGAGTGTTAATCCATTACGGGCAGCGATATCAGCGACGGTGCGCAGGTGTTGCAACCGTTGCGCATCAACACTGTCGGGTGTGGGTTGGAAATCCTCCCACAAGAGGAAAATGCGCACGACCTTCATGCCCAGATTGGCAATAAGGGCAAAATCAGCGTGGACCTCACCGGCGTCGAATTGTTTCCACCAGCCCATGGCTTTGCGGCGTGGCCAGTAGTTGACACCTAATACAAAGGGAGTACTCATGATAACCTCGTTGGCATACACGAATTCATAATCCTATCCATCATACTGTATGTTGTGGGAGGTGATTGACAGACACAGGCACGACTACAGTGTAGTCGTGCCTGCCAAGGACGGGTACCACTCCATGCTAGCGCGTGCGTGTGGGAGTGCGCGAGCGGGTCAGTGTAATTGTTGGTGATACGGTTTTGGTATTGGACGGTGTCAGCGAATTCGTCGGTATCAGTGTCGCAGACGCCGTTAATGTTGGATTGGATGTGTTGGTCGGAGTGCGCGACACGAGTGCACCGAATGTCGAGTCGCCGATGGCGATGATGGTGCTATCACGCAAGCCAATCACGGTGTTGATGTTGGAGACGCCGATGACGACGACGCTATTGAGTCCGGGAGGGAACTTGATGACGCCGTAGTCGGTGCTGCCCCAGCCGGCGATGGTGCCATCGACCATGGCCGCCACGGAGTAACGTCGACCAGCCCCGATATGTGCGACCACACCGAGATTACGGGGGATGGAGATTTGGCCACGGTCGTTGCTCCCCCAGCCGACGACGCGACCGGTATCGAGGAGTGCGAGTGTGTGATTTTCACCGGCAGAAATCTTGACGACGTCGCGCAGTCCGGGTGGAACACGGGTTTGACCAGCGCGGCCGTCACCCCATGACACGACGGTACCGTCGGATTTGAGTGCCACGGCATGGCGATCACCAGCAGCGATGGCGATGACGTCGCGCAGATTGGTGGGGATATTGAGTTGGTTGAAGTCGTTGCGTCCCCAACCGATGACGGTGCCATCTTCGCGGAGTGCGAGTGCAAAGCGCCCACCACCGGCGATGGCTTTGATACCACTCTGGGCGGCAAAGGGGATGGTGGCTTCGCCATAGACGTTTTCGCCCCAGCCATAGACGCGACCATCGACGGAGAGTGCCAAGGCAGACGAGACACAGGCGGCAATATCCTTGAAGCGCAGGTTCTTGAGGGCAGTAGGGATATTTGATTCACCATGGCGATTTTCGGCACCCCAGGTCACGAGCGTGTCATCCTCGAGTAAGGCGATGGTAAAGTGTGATCCTGCCACCGCCTTGCGCAACGCTTTGCTGACTGACGTCGGTGTCGCCGTATTCGTTGGGCTCGCGGTATTCGATGCCGTCGGCGTATCTGTTTCGGTGGGAGTCTCGGTACGCGACGGTGTAAATGTTCTGGATGGGGTATATGTATTGGTCTCAGTCTCTGTCGGCGTATCTGTTTCCGTCGGTGTTTCGGTTTCGGTGGCTGTATCCGTCGGTGTACTGCTCCGAGTCGGTGTATTTGAGGGTGTCGGTGTATTGGTACTTGTACGGAACAACGGCGTGCTGGTGGGTACTGACGTGTTGGTTGGACGCGGGGTGTTTGTTCCTGCGGGGTTTGGTGTACTGGTCATAGCCGCACTTCCGACGTCAACGAGCACACAGCCAGGACACCCCGGGATGACTCCGGGAGAACCACCGGCGCCACCTTCGCGGATGATGGGTTCAAGTCCGTTGTAGGCGTCACTTCCAAAGACGTAGGCATGGCTGAATGAGACACTCGTACCACCGACAATATTACTAAAGCGTTTGGCAATACCCGTCGTCCAGTCAGAGTTTAGTGCATTGCCTCCACTATACGTATAGTAGAACGACGCAGTTGTTGACCATCCCGATGATAATCCCGTATTTACATCAGCGCCATCTTCACCCGTATAGTAGCCCATGACGGCTTTGGATGAGGTAGTCTCTGCAAACACGATGTATTTGGCTGCGACATTCGAATAGCCGCGGACGTTATTAGTTTGCGAGCTATCTGCAGGGGCGATACGTGCGTCTGAGTCAATGGCACGGGCAATATATGCAGTGGTGACATTGTTTGTCGGTGTGATATACGTGGTAATTTCCACATACTGTTGGTTGGTATTAAAGCGAATATCGTTTTCAACTTGCAGGTTCGCATCGGACGTGAGTTGCACCGCACGATAATCGTAGGTGGTGCCACGATATTGGATGCCATTGTAAATGGTCATTTTTTTGGTGGGTGATGTCCAACCAGACCCTGAACCGTGTGAACCCGTGTTATTGAATTTATACTCTGTCCCATCTAAGGTGACGTTGAAGTTTTCCCAGGGAGTACCGGGAGTCAAAAAGTCAAACGAACTATTAAATGTACCTGAACAGTTAAAGTCATACTGGATACCAGGATTTGTGCTTGATCCCACGCCCAATGTACCATCCCATTTGACGCCGATTTTGATACAGTTACCTTGGAGTACATACGTGCTTGCAGTCGGCAGCGGCGATGCCGTCGGGGTAATTGATGGGGTCAACGTCTCTGACGGAGTAAGCGTCTCCGTCGGAGTATCGGTGATGGTGGGCGTATTCGTTGCCGTAAAGGTGGCTGTATCTGTAGGGGTTGCCGTATTTGTCGATGTCGCAGTGCGCGTATTGGAAGAGGTACGTGTCCGCGACGATGTACGTGTATTGGATGGTGTACGCGATGGTGTTGCCGTAAAAGTTGGGGAGTAGTACGGCGTAATGGTGTGTGTACGGGTGACACGTGATCCAAACCACGACGTTCCCAATGTTAGTACGCTGCCGTTACTCAGTTGTAATACGGAATTGGTGTATCCTGCCCCGATAGCAGAGACGTTCAGGCCACGCGGGATTGAGATGGAGCCGAACTCACGTGTGCCCCACGCCACCACACTACCATCGGATTTGAGTGCCAACGAAAACCGTGTCCCTGCGGCAATGGCGGTGACTCCGGTCAAGCCGCGCGGCACGAGGCTTTGACCAGAACGATTAGACCCCCAGGCGACGACGGTACCATCGGATTTCAGTGCGAGCGAGTGATCATCCCCACCCGCTAATGCAATGACGCCGGTGGCAGCGCGTGGGACAAACAACTGTCCGGCACGATTATCACCCCATGCGATGACCGCACCATCGGAACGCAGCGCCATACCATGGCGCGCACCTGCGGCGATGGCAGTAACGTTGTTGAGCGTCAACGGAACGTCTAATTGTCCGAAGTCGTTGCGCCCCCAGGCGACGACGGTGCCATCAGCTTTGAGCGCCATGGCAAAGCGTGTGCCAGCAGCGATGGCGATGACGCCACTCTGTGCTTCTGGTGGAATGAGGCTTTCGGAATAGTTGTCTTCGTCACCCCAAGTTGATACATTGCCGGATTGATCGAGGACATATGATACAGATGCGCCCGTGGCAATATCGCTGAATTGTGTGTCTTTGAAGCGGTAGGGAATCGTGCTCTGCCATTTACGATTATCACCCCATGTGACAAGTGTGTTGTTGTTGAGTAACCCAAGCACAAAGTTCGATCCAATTGCGATTTTCTTGAGATTGGTTGCAGTGCGTGGCTGCGCTGCCCGACTTATGAGTGTGGGAACAGGCTGGGCTGCATATGCAGGTGTGGTCTGCGGCATGAATTGCACAATATATGTACAAACAACCACGAAAAGCACAATAATACATATAAATACGAGCTGTCGTATAAACTTATTGTGGTTCGACATTGTAGCACCTAGTTTTGATAATTACCTATATACCACTTCTATATTAACAAACATACGTTTATAAAAAAACATTTCAATAACAGTGAAATGATTACAATATGTTGACACATCATCAATACGCTCTCCCTTGGCTTTCATAGAAAGCCAAGGGAGAGCGAAATACTAACGTGTGCGTGTGGGAGTGCGCGAGCGGGTGAGTGTGATACTCGGGGTGAGTGTTTTGGTGTTGGATGGTGTCAGCGAGTTGGTGGGAACCAGCGTTTCTGATGCCGTCAACGTGGGATTGGATGTGTTGGTTGGAGTGCGCGACACGAGTGCACCGAATGTCGAGTCGCCGATGGCGATGATGGTGCTATCACGCAAGCCAATCACGGTGTTGATGTTGGAGACGCCGATGACGACGACGCTATTGAGTCCGGGAGGGAACTTGATGACGCCGTAGTCGGTGCTGCCCCAGCCGGCGATGGTGCCATCGACCATGGCCGCCACGGAGTAACGTCGACCAGCCCCGATATGTGCGACCACACCGAGATTACGGGGGATGGAGATTTGGCCACGGTCGTTGCTCCCCCAGCCGACGACGCGACCGGTATCGAGGAGTGCGAGTGTGTGATTTTCACCGGCAGAAATCTTGACGACGTCGCGCAGTCCGGGTGGAACACGGGTTTGACCAGCGCGGCCGTCACCCCATGACACGACGGTACCGTCGGATTTGAGTGCCACGGCATGGCGATCACCAGCAGCGATGGCGATGACGTCGCGCAGATTGGTGGGGATATTGAGTTGGTTGAAGTCGTTGCGTCCCCAACCGATGACGGTGCCATCTTCGCGGAGTGCGAGTGCAAAGCGCCCACCACCGGCGATGGCTTTGATACCACTCTGGGCGGCAAAGGGGATGGTGGCTTCGCCATAGACGTTTTCGCCCCAGCCATAGACGCGACCATCGACGGAGAGTGCCAAGGCAGACGAGACACAGGCGGCAATATCCTTGAAGCGTATGTTCTTGATTGCAGCAGGGATGTACGACTCGCTGTGGCGATTTTCGGCACCCCAGGCCACGAGCGTGTCATCCTCGAGTAGGGCGATGGTGAAGTGTGATCCAGCGACGGCCTTGCGCAATGCCTTGGGGACAGAGGTAGCAGTGGCGGTGTTGGTGACTGTTGGGGTATTGGTGGGTGACGGTGTATTCGTTGCACTCGGCGTATTGGTGGGTGTGCGGGTAAACGTCCTAGACGGTGTATAGGTTGTGGTCGGTGTTTCGGTGGCCGTGTCTGTGGGAGTAGCTGTTTCGGTGGCACTGGC
>CAZIKU010000080.1:0-9843 GCA_964539815.1 uncultured Klebsiella sp.
TAATCCCCCGCAACAACTCCGCCGCTACACGCTGGAGTGTGGCCGCATCAGGCACGGGCACATCATCCCCATCACGCAACGCCAACATGGCCGCCACCACGGCATGTGCCTCACCCGTCAGGGTGGGGAGCAAGGCGCGGCCGCCGGCGCTTTTGGACAGTACTACACCATCACGCAACCAGCAGGCGGTGCGACACAGGTTGAGGATGACATACACGGGCTCGTCCACCACTTGCTTGACGGCATCTGCGATGTCGTACCACACCGCCGCCAACGCATCGGCACGGCTGGGCAACGGCAATACGACCTGACCCGCCGTCACAATCCCTGCCCGGTGCGCCACCACCATGTGCGCCGTCAAATCAGGGTCGGTGCGCACCGCCAGCCAGTCGTGCTGCGGGTCGGCTAGGAGTTGCTGCGTACGCACCCGCCAAGATTCACTGTAGTGCAAGAGGTAGGGGGCTGGATGCACCCACGGCGTCAGCGCCGCATACGGCACCAACGAGAACTCAATCGGCGCTGGTTGGCCAGATTCCGCCAGCATGATGCACGCAATCTGGTGCAGTTGCGCCACATCCGCCCGCTCCACAAATGCCAGCATATCCAGGTCACTTTGTCCCAGATGAAAATCAGCAAGTACAATCGATCCGTGCACCACCACCGCCGCCCCATCCCCCAAAACCGCCATGAGTTGGGCGGTGGTGCGCCTGATCTGCGCCTGCACGACACCAGGAATGTGTGCGAGTTGATTGGCCATACGGGTGATTACTTTCTGTAGATACACAATGTTGGTATAAAGCTCTTTACATTATCGCTGAAATGTGTACAATCGTAGTATCTACGCATATGCATAATACTACTATGTATAGTTTTTCTGTAAAACGAATACTGGCCATCGTGTGGATATGCGTCATCATTGCGGTATGTGACAGCACTACCACGCACGCACACCATGACGAGCGCTACTACAATGTCGGTGCGCCCGTCTATACCGACATCTGGGTTGATCCGATGCATGGTCACGACAGCAATGACGGGCTGACGGCAGACACTGCACTTGCCCATATCGCCACTGCATGGGAGCGGATTCCTACGGGTGCGCCACTCACACTGACCGGATATCGCATTTTGTTGCAGCCGGGTAGTTATGACGCCACCCAGATTCCTACGGGGTTGCAGGGACGTACCGGCACGGCACAGTACCCCATCGAAATTCGTGCTACGAGCGGGTCTGGCAGTGTGACACTGACACAGCCACTTGATATCCAAAGTGTGGCATATCTCTATATCTACGACATCACCGTGGCAGCGACACCTGCGGTGTCATATGCGCTCAGCTGTCACGAGTGTAGCCACGTCGTGGTGCGGACGAGTACATTCGCGGGTGGCGGGATTATAGCGACGCAATCAGACCACATTGCCATCGAAGATAGTCTCATCACCAATGGTCCTGCGAATGGCATTCAGTTCACGGCAGTCAGAGACAGTCATATCCAAAACACACGGGTGCAATCGAGTACCGCCGCCTGTGTGCAATTCAATGCGGGGAGTGCCACCATCCGCATCGAAGCGAGCACATTGACCGCATGTGGTACCTATGGAGTCGTCATCGGGCCCGAGAGTACACTCGAGTCGATGCGCAGTCCGTGGATTCACTACGATGCCTACGACGTCACCATCGCCAATTCCATCATCATGCAGACAAATAGTGCAGGAATCGGGGTGTACGGTGGCTACAACATTGCTGCTATCTACAACACACTTTATGATGTCGGGGGGCGTACCACGGCCCTGGCATTTGGACATGCACGACGCAAATGTGCCGGCATCATTGCACCGACCATACCGAGTTGTTCCGCACAATTAATCCATAGCGGCTGGGGCACCAATAATGATACAAGTCCGGGTGAACCAATTCCCAATCGCAATGTGTATGTCTACAACAACATCGTCGTGAATCCGGCAGGCACACAGAATCAGGCACACTTCACTGTGGCACCAGGGCTTGCAGCGAGTGCATACAGTGGCATCGCGCGACCGAGTAGTGCCGACAACGGGTTGCAAATAATCGGCAACATCATCTGGAATGGAGCAACGACACTTCCCCTCGGTATCGAGAAAAACAGTGGCTGTATGGTCAGCAACACGACCTGTAATGCCACACAGCTCCGTACCGACAATCGTATCAATGTCATCGCACCGTTGTTCGTGGATGTCGCAGCCCAAAATATGCGCCTACAAGCAAGCCTCCCCGCGGCAGTCAGTATCCCGCCACTGCCGGATAATCGCCCCGTCATACCCAGACCGCCACTCGCTGCTCCTAGCAATGCCGCACTGCGTGATATGCGCAATATTGCGCGCCCATCAGATGGACTCCCTGGTGCATTCGCCACATTGAGTGACAGTGCGACGCAGACCCCACAAGACGACATTGCAACGGTTACCGCAAGTACGACACCAGCACGCAATACGGCCACCATGACCAAAACACCGTCGCTCACACGGACGGCCACATCCAGTCATACGGCGACCAGCACACGCACCTTTACATGGACCAAAACTGCGTCAGTAACAGCAACTCCCAGCAACACACGGACCAATTCTGCAACACGCACGGCCAGCATCACGCACATCACCAATACGGCAACAGCGACACTGACGGCAAACGCCACGCTGACGTATATCAGGGCACTGTCAGCAACCAGCACACGCACCCCTTCATCCACCCAAACGTCGACGATAACACATACACCATATCTCTCATCTACTGCATCGCAGACACGCACTGGCACACAGACATACACCAGTACCGTGACCCGGACACATACGCTGACACGCACCATCACGCTGACCCGCACATCCACACGGACGCCCACGCGCACCGCCACACGGACATCATCAACGCGACTCACACCCGTCACGCCAGTCATACCACGCATCCATACGCTATTCAAGCGCTATCTACGCGATGTATATATTCATGGTCAACGATTAGGGAACCATCCCAACACCTTTGCCAAGATTGGCGATAGCATTACCGCATCACCAAACTTCTTGAATGATATCGGTTGTGGAGGCGAAAACATTGCGACGTATACGGGACTACAAGACACAATCACGTTTTTTCGGCAGTATCAATTCACACCATCACTTGGTACCGGCTGGTGCAACACGTCGAATTCGTTTACTGCGCATAGTCCGAGTGCCATCCCTGGATGGAATGCCTATTATCCGATTTTGACCGAGTATTTGATGCCCGGGTATGCATCGATCTGCAAAAAGCCATACAACACCCCGATTGGGTGTGAGATCGGACTCAAGCGACCGAGCATTGCATTCATCATGTATGGCAGCAACGATGTGACCAACGGCCAAATCGACAACTTCATTACGAGTCTCGGATATCTGATTGATTATTGCCTCGAGCAAGGGATCATCCCTGTAGTCAGCACCATCCCACCGCGCCTCGATAATCCCATCTACAGAGACCGCGTGAGCAAATACAACACCGCAATTGCGCAATTAGCGGATGCCAAACGTGTGCCACTATGGAATTACTGGGCAGCACTTCAATCACCAGAAATGATTAATTATGGCATGAGTGCTGACGGCATTCATCCGAGCGTCTACGGTACCACACAGAGTGCCGACTTTAGTCGCGAGGGATTGCGCTACGGCTACAATCAACGCAATTTGACAGCCATTCAAATGCTCGACACGTTGCGCCGCATCGTCATTTTGAATGGCCCTCCTGACCCATAACACGCGCTATCCAGCGTTGTGGCTGCTGCAATTCATCGCGCGTCGGGATGTGTGCCACCGACTGCCAGAGCGTATGCACCAACGTATCACCACCATGTGCCACGAGTGCCTGGATAAAGGCTTCTCCCTGTTGGTACTGCGCCATTTTGACATTCATACCAGTCATCTGCAACACGAGTTGATCAAGCGCTGGACGGTGCTGTTGGCGTTGGGCGATGCGATCGTGCAATCTGGCAAAGTCGGGAATACGCTGCGCACCGAGTCGGTTCATTACGTAGTTGGAGTGCCCCTCAATGAGGGACATGACTGCTTGTAAATCATCAAACACCGCACGTTGTGACTCATTGAGCAATAATTCAATCCAATTGCCACTTCCTTGGTGTTTGAGGAGGCGCAATGCCACACCATGCAATCCATCTGCCGGCTGGCGTAAATGATCGATCATGGTCGCCAACATGCGATCAAGGAGCATGCGCATGTAGGGGCGTAGCCAGGATACTCCTTCGAATTGAAAAACATGCGACACTTCGTGGATGACAATCCACTCACGCAATGCGGCCACATTGACCTGCTGTTCAGCAGCGAGGCGCAAAATATTGGGCTCGACCAACAGCAATTCTCCCGGCGCATCGTCGTGCATGAATGCCACATCGTATTGGCCGAGTACCCGTCCTGCCATCCAGCTCAACAACGCGCCACTCTGCATGCCTGCCACTTTACCGTTGAGGTGGCGGGCCGACAGCCCCCAATCACTGGTATCGTGTTGCATGAGTTGGGCATAGGTCGGCTCGAGTGGCTGGAGCATACGTGCAAAAGCCCGGATATTGGCATCAGCCCAGGCTTGCTGGTCGACCACGCGCACCTGTAACGCATCCGCAGGTACCGTGAGTTGTGTGAGCGCAGCCACCGCAGGTGCCACATCATCGACCAGTGATTGGTACGATGCACCAGCGGTATTTGGAATGGGCGGCAACAGCCGGCGTGTGGTGCGCTGTGCCATGTGCCAGTCAATCATTTGTGTGGGAGTTTGACGTTCACGCTGGGCAAAAAATGCTGCCCCGGCTCGTACCACCACAGCACCGATTCCCAGCCACACGGCCCACATCCACGGCTTGGTGAGTTTTTTGGGCATGACGTATCACTCCTTTGATTTATGCCCGCACCCGCACATCGTCACGGCGGCGGGTGATGTGTTTGGCATCCATGTATTCGAGGATTGCGAGGGCATATTTGCGCGACGTATCAAAGCGGTCACGTAGTTGGGCCACACTGACACTGCCCGTCGTATCTATGGTACTGAGCACCCATGACATGATGGTGCGCCACGCATCACCATGCAAAACAACCCCATCAGCGACTTCGACAACCAGGCCACTCGACTGCAAAAACACGAGCAACTCACGGTCGATGGTCACTGCCGGTGGCATATACGGATGCGCGGCGAGTTGGGCCAGACACTGCGCCACCTGCTGGTGCATGGCAGGGGTGAGTTGCACCTGATACCCGGCCACACGGATTAGACCATCGCCACATACGTCGATGTGCGGCTGCCAGGCCTGGATTAGGGCATCGAATGCGGGTGCGGGCATATTGAGGCGCCGCCGGGCATCCTCACGGGGCATACCGATGCGCAGTGGATAGCGCGTCGCATAGCCGGTAAGCGTGTGTGTCAGGCGCTGCAACACATCAGCAACCAGGGTACGGTCAGCCACCCAGTCACCGGGCAGACGCACCACATCGGGATGTGATTCGAGCGTAGCCCACACCGTGGCGTCAGGGAGATGGGTCTGTGTAATCACCGTTGCCACACGCACAATCTGCCCGCGTACCACCGCCCAACACAAATCGGCTGGTGTAGCGCGCGCCAGGGCGTCGAGGGCACGAATTACATCTGGGCGGTTACGTCGGTGGCGTGCGGGTGCTGTATCGACGATACGCCCACCAGCCACCGTCAGTGATGGCGATGGTTGGCGCACAATCAGGCGGTCACCACGCCAGAGCGGCAGCGGGCGATCGAGGTGCATTTGTACCCAGCCGTCGTGACCAGGGGCGATGCTGTCGCCGGCGAGCAACGTCAGGCGCGCTGTTGTTTCGGCGGCACCAACAAAGACATCGAGGTGCATGCCTTGGCTGAGTGGACGCGGGGCAATATCGGCCACATGCACCAGCACATCGATGCGACTGGTGGGCACGATGCGGTGGGGCACCGTAATCAGGTCGCCACGGGTGATGTCGTGGTGCGATACTCCGGCAAGGTTGACGGCAATACGCGTGCCCGGCTGCGCAACGTCGATTTTGCGGCGATGCATTTGCAGGCCGCGAATGCGTGCGGGTAGGCCACGGGGTGCGATTTCGACATCCATGCCTAGATGAAACGGAGCAGCCAACAGTGTGCCCGTCACCACCGCCCCAAAACCATCCACACTAAAGACGCGGTCGACCCATAGGCGGGCTGGTTCATCACGGCGTGTGGGCGGTGGTAGCGTATCAATGAGGGTATCGAGTGTTTCACGGAGCGTGGCCATACCGGCACCGGTACGTGCAGATACCACCACCATGGGGGCATCTGCGAGTGTGGAGCCATGGAGTTGCGTGCGGATGTCGTCGCAGACCAGTGGCAACCAGGCCGGATCGACCAGATCGGCTTTGGTGACGACGACGATGCCATGGCGAATATCGAGCAAATCAATGATGGCCAGGTGCTCGCGTGTTTGTGGCATGACGGACTCATCGGCGGCGACCACCAGCAACGCCGCATCAAAGCCACCAACGCCGGCCAGCATGTGTTTGATGAAGCGCTCGTGACCGGGCACATCGACCAAGCTGACATCCCGCCCTGATGGGAGTTGCATCCAGGCAAAGCCCAGCTCGATGGTCATGCCACGGCGTTGTTCTTCGGCCAAGCGATCGGTGTTTATACCTGTCAAAACATGGACCAGGGAGGTTTTTCCATGGTCGACATGCCCAGCGGTGCCAATGACGTACATGTGCGACTTTCTGCGCTTTCTTATTGTCTTATGGTATCATACGCCGTAGCACGATGTGAATGGACTCAGGTGTGTGAGGAGAAGTAGCACAATGAAACAACGGCGCGTGGTCATCACGGGCATGGGCGCAGTCAGTCCCCTCGGACTCGATACACAGAGTCTGTGGGAGGGAATTCGTACTGCTCAGAGTGGCATTGGGCCGGTGACGCTCTGTGACGTGAGCAATCTCGAAACGCGTTTTGCGGGCGAAGTCAAAGGCTTTGATGCCAACAATTATATGGACCGCAAAGACGTACGCCGCAATGATCGCTTCATTCATTTTGCGGTGGCTGCCGCGAGTGAAGCCATTCGCATGGCGGGCATCAGCAATACGACGGTAGCCGCCGAAGAAATCGGCGTCATTATCGGCAGTGGCATGGGTGGGCTCGCCACACTCGCCGAAAACATCCATACAATGACCGAAAAGGGTCCTGGCCGTGTCAGTCCCTTTATGGTGCCGGCCATGATTACCAACATGGCGGCAGGCCAGGTCTCGATGCTCAATGGCTTCAAGGGACCCAACTACTGCCCCACGTCAGCCTGTGCCACTGCCGCACACGCCATCGGCGAAGCCGCCGAAATGATTCGGCGCGGTGTGGCGAGCATCATGGTCGCAGGGGGGAGCGAAGCCGTCATCACACCTATTGGGATTGCCGGATTCAACGCCAACAAAGCCCTATCGACGCGCAACGAATCACCCGAGACTGCGTCACGCCCATTTGATGTGACTCGTGACGGCTTTGTGATGGCCGAAGGTGGCGCTGTGGTCATCCTCGAAGACTACGAGATCGCCGTCAGTCGTGGCGCCACCATTTACGCCGAGCTGATTGGCTACGGCTTGTCGGCTGATGCACACCATATCACCTCACCGGCACCGGGGGGCGAGGGCGCCGGACGCGCCATGAAACTCGCACTCAAGCAGGCAGGGATTGCCCCGAGCGATGTCAACTACATCAATGCACACGGGACGAGTACCAATGCCGGTGACATTGCCGAAACGATGGCCATCAAGAGTGTCTTTGGTGACCACGCCTACAAACTCGCCGTCAGCTCATCCAAGTCACAGCTCGGTCATTTGATTGGTGCTGCTGGGGCCATCGAGGCGGTGATTTGTGTGTTGGCCATGCAACACGGCATGTTGCCACCGACGATTAATTTGCAGACACCCGACCCCGAATGTGACCTCGATTATGTGGCCAATGCGGCACGCGCAGGCCGCATCGACGTGGCGGTCAGCAATTCGTTCGGGTTTGGGGGACACAACGTGTCATTGGCGTTGCGGCGCTGGGGTGCCTAAGGCATGACCAATCCACTGCGCAGACTTGTATCCGTGCTGGGGGTGCCAATCGGTGACCTCGAGCTATTGCGCGGTGCCCTCATCCATCAATCGTACCGGTACGAGCACGGGGATGAATGCCAGCACTACGCCGATACCCAGCGCTTGGAATTCCTGGGTGATGCCATTGTGGCCGTCATCGCCACACAACTCGTCTATGACACCTTTCCCACTGCCGATGAAGGCACGATGACACGCCTGCGTAGTGCCCTCATTCGCACCGAAAACCTGGCAACCATCGCGCGCCACTATACACTCGGGACATTTGTCATTATCGGCAAAGGTGAGGAGCGTGCCGGAGCGCGTGAGCGCAACACACTGCTCGCCGATGTCTTTGAATCGGTCGTCGCAGTCATCTATCTCGACCAAGGGCTCGAGGCAGCACGGGCGTTTTTGCATGCGCATTTCGCCGTACAACTCGAACAACTGCGTCAGCATGGGACACCGACCGATGCCCGTAGCCAATTCCAAGAGGTGTGCCAACAACGGTTCAACATTACACCAACGTATCGTACGGTGACAGCGAGTGGCCCCGAGCACAACCGTACGTTTGTCGTCGAAGCACTCATTGGGACACAGGTTGTGGGGCACGGGAGCGGGCGCAGTCAACCCGACGCACGCATGCAGGCCGCACAACATGCATTGGAGCTGTTGGCACAGCAACCCACACTCGTCATTACCAAATAATTCGCGGGTAGCATGTGCTACCACCACAGAAACACATGTGTATGCGCCTCTACATTACAGGAATATCTGGATATTTGGGTGGCACTATTGCGCGGCAGGCGCATGCTGCCGGCTGGCACGTGCGCGGCAGTGTGCATAGCGCTCGTGGCATCGCCAACACCGATATCGTGGATATGCGGCAACGAGGCCAACTCAGTGATGCGATTAGCGCATTCCAACCACATGCGGTTGTTAATACGGCCTACGTACAGGACGGCCCGGATTTGCATAGCATCACCGTACTCGGTGCCATCGAGGCGGCCGCAGCGGCAGCCAACTGTAATGCCCGTCACATTCATATGTCAAGCGACATGGTCTTTGCAGGGACGGCAAGTGAATACGACGAAATCGACATGCCGGATCCAATTACTACGTATGGTGCCGCCAAAGCTGTCGCCGAAGCCGGAGTGGCGCAATCACACCCCGAAGCAAGTATCGTGCGCACGTCACTCTTGTATAGTCCGTTGCAGGATGCGCCTGGGCGTCACGAACAACAGGCACTCGATGCAGCAAGTGGCAAACGCGAGATGCGCTTTTTTTATGATGAATGGCGTTGCCCCGTGCTCGTCAATGAGTTAGCACATGCCCTATTGGTACTCCTCGGACAAAACCACCGCGGACCACTGCATTTGGTGGGGCGTACGCCGATTACACGCTTTGCCTTTGCCCAAGCGGTAGTGCGGGCGCGTGGTGGCGATGCGCAACGCATTCAGTCGAGTTCACTCGCACAATCGTCGTTGCTCAGACCGGCACGGTTGATTTTGCGTAGCAGTTATCCGAGTCCAGCATGGCAACTGCGTGGAGTTGATGAAGTATTAGGCATTCAGGGGCACGATACCACCGCATTGTAGGGATGTTGATTTCTGTATCTCAGCGAAAATTCGTTTGACATCCCCTTCTTCCCACGCTATAATACACAACGTTGTCTTGTAGGCAACAGTGTGGGTCGGTACCGAAGTGGCCAACCGGGGCAGACTGTAAATCTGCTGACTT
>CAZIKU010000081.1:0-9446 GCA_964539815.1 uncultured Klebsiella sp.
TCTTTGTGCGCGACTATCTCTTCCCGCTCATCCAGTCTGGTGCCACCTACGAGCGTCTCTACCTGCTGGGCACGTCAGTCGCCCGCCCCCTGATTGCCAAGCGCCAAGCCGAAATCGCCTTGTTGGAGGGTGCTGATGCCGTCGCCCATGGGTGTACCGGTAAAGGCAACGACCAAGTGCGCTTTGAGTTGACCTACATGGTAATTGCACCACAACTCCAGGTGATTGCACCATGGCGCGAATGGAACATTCGCTCGCGCGAAGATGCTCTCGATTACGCCGCCGAGCACAACGTGCCTGTATCGGCCACACTCAAGTCCATCTACAGCCGCGACCGCAACATTTGGCACATGTCACACGAGGGCGGCATCCTCGAGGATCCATGGAACGAGCCCGAAGAAGAGATGCACACCCTGACCGTCTCGCCCGAGAATGCCCCCGATACCGCCGAATACGTGGAAATCGGCTTCGTCAAGGGTATCCCCACCAGCGTCAACGGCAAACAGATGGGTCCAGTAGAGTTGCTCAGCACGCTCAACAACATGGGCGCCAAACATGGTATCGGCCGCATCGACTTGGTGGAGAACCGTTTGGTGGGCATGAAGAGCCACGGCGTCTACGAAACCCCGGGTGGCACGCTCATCCGTGTGGCGCATCAGGCGCTCGAGCAGCTGACACTCGACCGCGACACCATGCACTACAAGGACGTGGTGGCCAACCGCTACGCCGAAGTCGTCTATTACGGCCAGTGGTTTACGCCATTGCGCCAGGCCTTGCAGGCTTTCTTTGATGTGACGCAGCAGAATGTGACGGGTACGGCACGCATCAAGTTGTACAAGGGCAATGCGATTTTGGTGGGACGCAAGGCCGACAAGTCGCTCTACAACCCCGATATTGCCAGCTTTACCATGAGCGCATCGTACAACCAAAAGGATGCCGAAGGGTTCATCAAGATCTTTGGCTTGCCCATGAAGGTGCAGGCGTTGGTGGACGGGAAATAACGCTATGACAGAGGGATTCGCCTTGGCCCCTGGCTTTCGCACGGCGGCTACAGCCTGTGGCTTGAAGAAAAACGGTGCCCTAGACTTGATGATGGTGGTCGCTGACGCGCCGTGTAGTGCGGCCGGAGTCTTTACCAGCAATCGTGTCAAGGCCGCACCAGTGCTCTACGACCGCGAAGTGCTCAGCCAGTCGGCGGGGCAGATGCGCGCAGTCATTGCCAACGCGGGGTGCGCCAACGCCTGTACGGGCGACGAGGGCAAGGCGAATACCCGGCAGATGGCACAACTCGCCGCCGACGTCATCGGCGCCCGTGCTGATCAGATATTGGTGCTGTCGACGGGTGTCATTGGGCGCCAGCTCGACATGACCAAGGTATCGGCAGGCGTGAGTACGCTGGCGGCTAGCACATGGTCGACCGATGCCGTGCGCACCTCCGAAGCGATTATGACCACCGACACCCACCCCAAGCGCGCCCGCGCCCAGGGTGTGATTGCCGGTCAAACGGTAACCGTGGCCGGCATGTCCAAGGGGGCTGGCATGCTTCACCCGGGCATGGCAACCATGCTCGCCGTGATTACCACGGATGCGGCTGTCGCGCCTGAGCTACTCTATCGTGCCCTCAAAGAGGTCAGCGATATGAGCTTTAATCGCATCAGCGTCGATGGTGACATGAGCACCAACGACACCGTATTGTTGATGGCATCGGGTGTTTCGGGTGCGATAGTCGGTGAGGCTGAGTTGCCGGTATTCGTAGAATTACTGCGTGGTGTGTGTGTGGATTTGGCCAAAAAAATCGCCCGTGATGGCGAAGGTGCCACCAAACTGGTGGAAATCCGTGTCACGGGGGCGAGCAATCCCACCATGGCGCATCGCGTCGCTGATAGTATTGCCTGCTCGCCCCTGGTCAAAACGGCCATCCACGGCAACGACCCCAACTGGGGGCGGGTGGTGTGTGCGGCCGGGTATAGTGGTGCCGAAATTGACCCTGATACGCTGACTCTCGACTTTGGTCTGGGGACCGAGCAAATCCGGCTCGTCAAAGGTGGCATGCCACTCGTCGTCGACCTCGATGCGGCGTCGCAGCTACTCCGCCGCGAAAACGTCTATATCACACTCGACCTGGGGTTGGGCAATGCGGCGACGACGGTATGGACGTGTGACTTTAGCAAAGAATACGTGGAAGTCAACGCGCACTACACCACCTAATCATTAATCACGACGGGGTGGAGATCGCATTCCCGCCCCGTCAATGCTACAATGGGTTTTCTACGAGGCACCGCCAGGCAACCAGCATAAGGAGTCGCAATCATGTGGGGAGGACGCTTTAGTACGGGAATTGATGCCATCATGGCCGAGTTAAATAACTCGTTCCCCTTTGACCGGGCCATGTGGGCCGAAGATATCCGTGGCAGCATGGCGTGGGCACGGCAAATTTGTGCCGCTGGCGTGATTACCACGGCTGAACGCGACGAACTCTTGCGTGGTTTGCAACTGGTCTATGATGAATTCGCCAGTGGTGCATTCCCCGTCAAAACGGCTGACGAAGATATCCACTCTGCGGTCGAGCGCCGCCTCGGTGAATTGGTCGGCAGCGTGGCTGGCAAGTTGCATACGGGCCGCAGTCGCAATGATCAAGTCGCTACCGACATGCGCTTGTGGGTAATGGGAGCCATTCAGCGCACCGATGCCGCAGTCGCCATGGTGCAACAGGCACTGGTCGCTCAGGCCGAAGCTGCCGGTGACCTGATTATCCCAGGCTACACCCACGTACAGCGCGCCCAGCCGATTTTGTTGTCGCATTGGCTGTTGTCGCACTTTTGGCCGTTGCAGCGTGACCGTGAACGTCTGGCCGATTGTGCCACACGTACTGCCGTCTTGCCACTCGGTTCAGGGGCGATCGCCGGTACGCCACTCAAGGTAGACCGCCATGCCATTGCCACCGAGTTGGGCTTTACCGGCATCTCAGCAAACAGTGTCGATGCTATTAGTGACCGTGATTTCGTGGCCGAGTATTTGTTTGTGGCTGCCATGATTGGGCTGCACATTAGTCGCTTGGCCGAAGACATGGTTTTTTATTCGAGTGCCGAATATGGTTTTGTCACGCTGGCTGATGCCTATTCGACGGGCTCGAGTTTGATGCCGCAAAAGAAAAACCCCGACTCATTTGAGTTGGCCCGTGGCAAATCGGGGCGCCTAGTAGGTAGCCTGATGACCATTATGACGGTCCTCAAGGGACTGCCGTCCGCGTACAACAAAGATCTGCAAGAAGACAAAGAGCCACTCTTTGATGCGACACGCACCATCGAGACGATGTTGCCGGTGGTCGCTGCTGCCACGGCGACGGCACGCTTTAATCAGGATGCGCTCTTGCGTGGTCTCGATGTGGCCATGCTGGCGACGGATGTGGCCGACTACTTGGTCGATCGGGGTGTGCCCTTCCGCATCGCGCACAAGGTAGTTGGGCAAGTGGTGCGTGTGGCCGAGGAGCGTGGTGTCAAAATCTCGCAGTTGGGATTGGCTGATTTGCAAGCCATCGACCCGACGTTTGCTCCGGATGTGCTGAATTGTTTCAGTATGGCAGCATCAGTGGCGGCGCGCACGGTCCCAGGTGCGACAGGTCCACAGGCAGTGACTGCCCAGTTAGCTGCTGCCAAGGCGTGTTTGGCGTAGATGGAGACGCAGACGCCACAGTGGGTGCAGTGGGCGCGCCGGATTCAGGCGCTCGCACAGAGTGGATTGACCTATGCGCGAGACGCCTATGACCACGAGCGCTATAGCGAATTACAGGCTATCGCCGCCGAAATGATGGCAGTGGGTAGCAATGGCGATGTGGCGGCGATACAGCAACTTTTTGCGGCACAACACGGCTATGCGACGCCCAAGGTGGGAGTACGCGCAGTGGTAATTGATGATGCAGAACGCTTGTTGCTCGTGCGTGAAAAAGCCGATGATTGTTGGGCGCCTCCAGGTGGCTGGGCAGATGTAGGAGATACCCCAGCGCAGGTGGCGGTGCGCGAAGTGCGTGAAGAGTCGGGGTATGAGGTACGGGTCAAACGCCTGATTGCGCTACTTGACCGTGACGTGCAGGGGCATACACCGATTCCATGGCACGTCTACAACATCTACTTTTTGTGTGAATTGGTGGGGGGGGTGGCAACCACTTCCCACGAAACGGGTGACGTTGGTTGGTTTGCACGTGATGCCATGCCCGAGTTATCACGTGACCGCATGCAACCACATCTCGTTGCACTCTTTTTTGCACATCATGCTGATGATACACTTCCGGTGGCATTCGATTAAACGGTGTGGATGGGTGCATCCACAGAGAGGGACACAATGCATTCACTGTACGGACGAGATTTGCTCAAAATGAACGACCTGACATCATCCGAAGTCGCCGACATGGTGTCGATCGGACTGACACTCAAGGGTCGCTTGCGTCGTGGCGTACCACATGCCCTGTTGAGCGGCAAAACGCTGGCCATGATGTTCTTTAAGCCGTCGACCCGTACCCGCGGCGCATTTGAGATTGGGATGACACAACTTGGTGGTCATGCGATGTTTCTCAGCAGTAATGACATGCAACTCTCGCGGGGTGAATCGATTGCAGACACCGCCCGTGTGTTGGAGCGCTATGTGGATGTCATCATGGCGCGGGTCTTTGCGCACAGTGTGCTCACCGAAATGGCCGATGCCTCACGCGTCCCGGTTATCAATGGACTCTGTGACATGCACCATCCCACGCAGACGCTGGCAGACTTGATTACCATCAAAGAATACTTCGGTGGCACCCGCGATGTGCGATTTGCGTATGTTGGCGATGGCAACAACATGGTGCATTCCTTGTTGCATGCGGCACCGCTGTCGGGTATGCACATCGCCGTAGCAACGCCGCCCCACTATGCGCCTGATGCAGGGGTGGTGGCTGAGGCCCGTGCAATTGCCGAGCAAAATGAGACCGAGGTCTTGATTACCAGCGACCCATACGAGGCTGTTGCGAATGCAGACGTGATTTACACCGATGTGTGGGTGAGTATGGGGCAGACGGATGTACCTGAACGGGTCTATGCACTCGAACCATATCAGGTCACTGAGAAATTAATGAGTGCAGCCCGCCCACGTGCCAAATTCATGCATTGCTTGCCCATGCATCGCGGCGAAGAAGTCACTGCAAGTGTGGCTGATGGCCCACAATCGATTGTCTTTGATCAGGCCGAAAATCGCCTGCACGCCCACAAAGCAGTACTTGCCCTGTTATGTAGTAGTGATGCAGAGAGTTTGTTGTAGTTGTTGTTGAACCAACATCCGCGCCGTGGCGGTAGCCACGGCGCGGATGTTGTGTGTCGTTTTAGCGGATGTGACTCGCTGTGGGTGTACGTGTGAACGTGCGTGTACGCGTGCTCGTGTGTGTGCGCGTAGCAGATCTCGTCGGTGTCGATGTGAATGTCCGCGTATTGGTGCGCGAAGGGGTATTGGTGCGCGTATTGCTCGCAGTAAACGTGCGCGTCGCCGTGCGGGTAAACGTGCGCGTCGCCGTAGGGGTAAACGTGCGCGTCGCTGTGCGAGTTGCCGTCGCCGTGCGCGTCGCCGTAGGGGTAAACGTGCGCGTGGCCGTGGGAGTCTCGGTAGGGTCGATGGATGTATCTACGAACGCCATGCTGCTCGTGTAATTTTTACCGGCACTCACGAGTTGATAGTCAATCACATAATTGGGCACAGTACACCCAGGATTGGCTGCTGGCCAGCATTTGAATGTGCCATCGGAGAGTAACAAGACGCTGTGTGTATCGCCGGCACTGAGTGCAAGCAGGCTCGGTGTCAACGTTGAATCCTGGTTGTAGATAAATTGGTTTGCGGCTTGTCCAAGATTGCTCCCACTGACATGAAATCCGCGGACAATCAATTCGAATTCATTGATTGGCGGATTAACGCTATCGTCGACACGGTGCATGTATTGTTGGACGAGTGTATGTGTGCCGCCAACACTAAACAAGTCGCTATCAAATGTGGTGTCATTGTCGGGTGGTTTGCGTACAGTGACGACTTTTTCACCCGTTGTATCAGACACGTAATACCAATCAACAATCCATGTCTGCAGCGTACCATCAACATCAATCTGATTGGTGGTTGTGGCGGCGCAGTGGTTGTCAAAACACTTCAAATTACTCATGTTTTCCAGCCCCGGTGGGAGTGTTTTGGCAGGATTACCCCACATGGTGAGTGTCGTGGTGAAGACAGGCAAGCCATCAGCATCGATTTCGCCGGTGTCAGAGATGGCGCGCACAATGCTGAAGTCACGTCCTGCAGCCATAATATCAACAACCCCAATGTTTGCGGGAATATCGAGTTGTCCGGCATTGTTGCGCCCCCAGCCCCAAAGCGTGCCATTGATGTCAATGGCAAGTGAGTGATTGGTACCATTCGCCACTGCCACCGTGTTGCTGATGACATCGGGGACGGTTGATTGCCCGTACGTGTTGTCACCCCATGCGATGACATGTGTATCGGAAATAATAGCGAGCGTATGATTGACTCCGGCAACTAGCGTATCAATGTCAGTGCGAATGCGCGGCATGACTGCGGCATTGGTGCCCCATTGGATGAGTTCGTAACGTGGGAGTATTTCATAGAGGACAAGCGTGTGATCGCCGTGTGAATTGATGTCAATCACAGTGGTGAGATTACGTGGCATATCACTCGATATTTGCGTTTGTTTTTTGCTGTTATCGCCCCATGCGTACACATTGCCATCACAATCCATCGCAACTACATGCGCTGTGCCGGCGCTGACTCGAGCCCAACACGCGACTGATGAAGGAATGTTGAGTTGTCCTTTACTGTTGTCGCCATGGCCCGTCATGATGCCCGAATTATCGATGAGCAATAAGAAATTACTGCCAACGGCCATGTGTTCATACATGGCGCCATCGGGGGGAACGCGAGTGGTGGGGCTGCCCGTGGTATACCACTCAATCACGACGCCATCACTCATGAGTGCCGCATTGTGATTCCCGTTAGCGGCAAGCTTCATCAAGCTGCGTTGATCGGTGTTTACGGGATTGAGGGCTGCGGGAATTGATGACGTGCTACTATTCCCCCAACTGATGACCGAAGACTTCGCTTCGCCCGTGCTCGCGTTATATTCGCTGATATAAGCCAACGAATGGTTGGCACCAGCTGCGACCAAGAGCGGCGTTGTACTGCTACTTGTAAGTCGTGTCGGTAGCGTGGTTTGTCCTTTGCTGTTGTCACCCCAGGCACGGACGTTGGAAGTCTCTTCGCCTGTATCGACATTTCGTGTTACCGAAATGACGATGTTATGGTTGTCACCGACAGCAATATCGCGCACTTCTTCGGGATTGGGGTTCGTACTCGTCAATGCAGCGGGAATGTTTAGTTGGCCTTTGCTATTGTTGCCCCATACGATGAGTTGTCCGTCCTGGTTGAGTGCCATGTGGTGCGTTGCACCACTTTCGATGCGCGTCACAGTGCGCAGATTGAGTGCGGAACGATTTGCAGTATCATCCCCCCAGCTAATCACCCCACTAATATATCCGTCTATTTGTTGCGGTGCATTGTGCAGGCGAGAGGATGGGCGTGTAATCTGTTGGTGTGATTTCATCCGTGAAATATTGACACCTGCGGTGCGTTGACTGACGACAACACCAGATGCCCGAGTAATCATAGGCAAATCGATGAAAAGTGCCATACACCAAACTATTACTACAAGTCCTGTGCCGATTCGCCATAAATGCCGCATGCCAAATTCCTGTTCTTTCTTTGACTATGCTACGATTGCATATCTGTTATTCAGACGTGTGCTGCGTATCTTTTGTTTCTCGTAACACAAACAGCGCTACGGCGCGCCGCCGTGTGCATACGTATCATAGCGTATATGTGGAGGTTTCTGTAGTGCCAGGATTACTAGTATCTGACGATTGTTCGGTATAAACATAAGTAATATGCGTGCATTACCAAAAATGCAGTATTTGACGGGGACACGAAGTGTGGCGAAAATACACACCATGCCTACGACACGGACACATTGAGGAGTATTGCGATGACTGAATTTCACACACGTGCCACTGGTTTGGCCTTCCCCGAAGGTCCTATCGCTATGCCTGACGGTTCACTCCTGATTGTCGAGATGTTTGGCCCACACCTCACCCGCATCCATGGTGATGGGCGGGTGGAGCGCATTTGTGCGGTACCAGGAGGTCCTAACGGCATTGCAATAGGTCCCGATGGTCGTGTCTATGTATGTAACAACGGTGGCGCGTTTGGTGGCGTATTTCGCGATGGCAACTGGGATTTGTGGTACAGCGAGCCAGGGGCATATATCGGTGGGAGCATTCAAGCCATTGACTTGGCCACTGCAACCATACAGACGCTATATACCGCGTGTGATGGCATTCGTTTATCTGCACCCAACGATATTGTCTTTGATGCACATGGTGGTTTCTATTTCACTGATCTCGGTTATGCACACGATGCGACCAAACGTACGGGCGTCTACTATGCGAGTCCGCGTGGGGATGCAATCCGCTTTGTAGTAGGAAGCGAGTCGGCGAATGGAGTGGGGCTTTCACCCGATGGTACCACACTCTACTGGAATATTACGCCAACGGCACAGGTGATGGCATGTCGCTTGACGGCTCCAGGAGTTGTCGCAGGTACACCACATCAGCTCTATCGCTTTGATACAGGGTGTATGCTCGATTCACTTGCTGTGGATAGTGCAGGGAATATCTGTGTAGCGGTGCTGGGTGCCGGCGCAGTTGGCGTTGTTTCTCCCGCTGGTGCACTCATTGAGTACTACCCCACGGGAAATAGCGGTACCACAAATATCTGTTTTGGGGGGAGTGACAACCGCACCGCATTTGTCACACTAGGTGGGAGCGGCGAGGTCGTCACGATGCCGTGGCCTCGTGCAGGATTGGCGTTGGCGTGGTAGTAATCTGAGCGAGTGTCCACCGAACACATCCACGCCACGCATACACATTCGATGATGATACTGCAGTACGTTACACTGCACGCTATGAACGATCCATGACTGTGATACTACATGTCTAACGCTTCTGTCACGTGTGCCAGCGTTGTCACAGAATCCTCGAGCCCACCGACGCGATTGCGTGCTAGCCATAATGTGCGGTGATGGGCGAGGAGGGTGTGACGGGCACGGCGTATCTCGGCACGTGACAACGATTCATCCCACCCCAACACGTGCCGGGCATGCGCTACTCCAAGGCGTAACCAGTGTGCGGTGGTGGCTAACTCGTCGGCCCAGAGTGCGCAGGCGGCATCCTGCATGAACGGCGTACAGCGGTGTCGAATGTCTTCGAGCTCGTCTGCAACGATCGTCAATGATGTGGCGCTCATCCCTGCCTGCACCAGAGCGGGGATGGCCTCGGGGCGCGTGAGCAGGGCGGCCAATGTGCCTGCTT
>CAZIKU010000082.1:0-3254 GCA_964539815.1 uncultured Klebsiella sp.
CTGGTGGCTTCTTTTCGGGGCGTCTGCGCCGTGACAATTTGAGCACATTTGAGACGTATCTCGACAAGTTGGCCGTGGAAGTCTATGCCAATGACGACAACTTCAAGCGACTCGATCGCGTGCAACAACTGGCCGATGAAAAGGGGATGACGATTCCACAAATCGCCACCGCATATGTGATGAGCTACCCGCTCAACATCTTTGCCTTGGTTGGATGTCAAACTCCCGAAGAATTCAAAGCCAACATGGCGGCCAGTGAAGTACGCCTCACCGACAAGGAAATGGCGTGGCTTGAGTTGCGCAGCGATTCGCGCTAGTTTTCTTCGTCCATATTTCTATGCTATACTGCCACGGTTGAGTGTCACCCACTTGACCGTGGTTTGTTGTCTTTTTTATAGCATGTAGGTACTGCTGTCATGAAGAATTTGCGCCTGCGCCGAGTCATTATCAATCTCTTGCTCTCGCTGTTGGTGGTGAGCTGTGCATCACCTGATTCCTATCCACCGACGGTCACCCGTGAATCTGCAACTGCCACCGCAACACCAATTGCCGTGCCTACGGTGGCCACCGGTGTGCGATTTAACGAGGTTGATGTCGCAGGAAAAACCGCCGATGAACTGCGTACAGTCGTGGCCGGTGTTTCACTGCCAGCCCGTACCGTCATCGCACAGACGGGCGAAATGACACACACGCTGACGTTTCAATCTATCACAATCGATGGCGATGCCACAATAGATGCACTGTTGAACGCTGCCACAAATAGTAGTGTAGATGCGGTCGTCCGTTTTGACAGTGCCGAAATTCAACAACAACTTGCTACAATTAATGGTGATGTCATGGCGGCATCTGGGGTGACGCTGCAGACCAGCGATGACCCGTACAACAGTCAGTTTGTGGCCAGTGCTGCCCAGCAAATCGATGCCAAGGCTGCCGAAGCTGCCGTACTCGACGCCCTTGCAAGCAACACAGCAACGGTGACACTCCCGCTCCAAGCCAGCGAAACACCCGCCTTGCCAACCGCCGATCAACTCCAAGCCGCCATTAACACGATGGCAGAAGCCTGGCCGGGTATTGTTGGCGTGTATGTCTACAACCTTGACACCGAAGAAGTCGTCGCAACCTACAACGAAAATACCGTCTTTTCGGGTGCGAGTGTGATGAAGGTGCCCATTTTGATTCATGCCTTTGCCAAAGTCCCTGCGTTTAATGACGATCAAACGAGTTGGATGCGCAAAATGATTATCGACAGCGATAATTTGGCCGCCAACAAAATGCTCGCCACAAGTATGGCAGGGCAAGGCACAGAGTCAGCGTATCAGGGTGCCCAAGACATGAACGAGATGCTCGTGGCCCTCGGATTAAAGCATACCTACCAGAACTTGCCGTATGAGGCACGTGAATACTTGATCAATGTACTCAACTACAACATCAAGGGCGGCCCCAAACAAGAAGGTCAGCCGCCATATACCGACGCTGACCCGATGTTGCGTACTACTCCTGCCGAAATGTCCAAAATCTTTATTGAACTGTACCACTGCAGCCAAGGTACAGGCGAACTCATCAAACTCTACCCAAATACGCTGAATTCCGAACGCTGTGGCCAGATGTTGGCGCTGATGCATGAGAATGCCGATAACAGTCGCATGATGTCAGGTTTGCCAGCGGATGCCTATGTCTCGCACAAGAGCGGTTGGATTGAGGATATGCAGGCCGATGTCGGCATTATTACCACTCCTGATAATCGTCACTTTATGATGGCTATCTACGTCTACCGCGACATTGCGGCCAATGGCGGATACCTGCTCGACAACGTGGCTGGGCCTGCAATCGGTGGGTTTGCGCGCCTCATCTACAGCGCCTACATGCCCGCTACAGTGCAATAATTTACGTATTGTACATCGCATCATGCAATTGTAAAGAAATACAATATCGATGATGTGTTGTATGGTAAATTACTGACTAGATGGCACTATTTTCATGTTTTATTCATTTTTTTGTCATGTGATATACTTGACAATCAGGTGAAGAAAACGATATTGTATAGTTGTATATCGTTATACAAGGTTTTGTGTGCATATGGCAAATCTGCACAAGACTTAACAAATGTGCGATACGCCATCAGTGGAGAACTACATGCATAAATGGTATCGAGTTGGTCTTTTTGCGCTGTGTCTAACCTCAGTATTGATGATCATGCCGTTTGGTGCCCGTGCCCAAGAAGCACCGCCGATTTCAGACGGTACCCAAAATGACGAAGGCACCGAGCCGCAGCCAACAGATGCACCACCGGTCTTTCAGCAGGGGTATGCGCCGACATATACGATCCGTGCCACCCGCGAAGGGTTGGTGGGCAAACGGACTGCCAACGGGCACCGCATCGTTGAGCGTGACTGGTTTGTAGCCCTTCCTTCGTGGAAGGTGTTGTCGAGTCGCGATGGCAATGAATTCCAGGTTCGTGTGACCTATGGCGACAAGAGCATCGTCGTCCCTGTGTGGGATGTCGGTCCCTGGAATACCAATGACGAGTATTGGACGCCAGAGCGCCGTTTTTATCGTGACTTGCCCGTCGGTATGCCGATGGCGCAGGCAGCTGTCCATTTCGGTTACAACGGTGGCCTCGACATGTTTGGACGCAAAATCACCCTCGGCAACGGTATCGACATCGGTGATGGTGCCTTCCTCGATGGTCTGGGCATGCGCAAAAACGACTGGGTACGCGTGACCTTCTTGTGGATGGGTCTCGATCCCGGGCCACAAGGGCAGGTGGATGCATCCGTCGGTAATGCGGCCTATCCACCAGGAACCGTCATCACGGACAACAGCAGTGGCGACTATACCAGCAGTGCCAAAGTCGAGTGGTATGACAACTTCTGTGGACTCAATGGTAAACACGACTGGACCATTGGGACGATTGACCCAGCCACATCTGAGAATACGGCCACGTGGAATGCCAACGTCACCCACTTTGGCTACTACGAAATCATGGCCTTCATCCCACCATGTGGTCGCGCCGCTACACGCGCCGCCATCTACAAAGTCAATACCAACGGCGTAGAACGCGATGTATGGGTCGACCAGGCATTGCAGAGTGGACGCTGGGCATCACTTGGCATCTACAACATGGCACCGGGGAACTCCAAGGTTTCGCTTACAGATGTGACCGGTGATGATGGCTTGGGCGTACGCTTTGACGCCATCATGTGGGCGCCACGCTACGACTCAATGCCGCCTTCAGCCTGGATTCACGATATCCA
>CAZIKU010000082.1:3354-9399 GCA_964539815.1 uncultured Klebsiella sp.
TTGTGATACCATAGACTGAGTGGTCTCGACGGAGCTGTCCACCGCGGATGGCTCCGTCGTTTTTTTTGATGTAACACACCAATGAACTTTATCGTGGATGGTCATAATTTAATTGGCAGCTTGAGCCATATCACGCAGATTTCGTTGCAGGATTACGACGACGAATTCAAGTTGGTCATGCTCCTGCGTCAAGTGGCTACGGTCAAAAAGGGACGCCAGATTCTGGTCGTCTTCGACCGTGGCGTCTACAGCACACAGTCACTCAACGGCTACGGAGTGACGTGTCATTTTGCGACGTCGCCACAGGATGCCGATGGCGTGATTATCGGCAAAATGCGGCGCTTGACCAAACCGAGCGAATGGTCACTCGTCAGCAATGATCGCCGTATTATTGACGTAGCCAACCAGGTTGGTGTGCGCCATACCAGCAATCAAATGTTCATTCAGCATATGATGCGCAAGAGCAACACCAAAGCGGAATATCATGACGAAAAGCCGGAAGTGCCACTCAGCGCCAGCGAAATCGAGGCATGGCGCGTGGCGATGAATCTGCCTACAGAACTGTCTGATGAGCAGTATTTGCTCCAAGATGCGGCCCGCGACCTCAAACCACGCAAATCGAAAAAATAACCGCTGACAGGAATCACTATGCCCCTATTTGTCGTGGATACGAATCGGACATCGCTCTTTGGTGCGGCGCAACCCATACTGCATCCCCACACCTTGGCTACCTACACCAGCCATATTTATGATGGGTGTGAGTTTGGTTGCGCCTATTGTTCCGGGTGGGGCTTGCCGCGCTCACTCAACGAAAGCGTGCGCCTGATGCCCGGGATTGCCCAGCGCGCCCGTCATGAATTAGCGACCATCGATCGCACCACAGTGGTTGGATTGACCGAGCTGAGTGACGCCTATCAAAGCGGTGAACAACAGTATCGTCGCACGCGCGCCGTTTTACAGATGATGGCGGATGTGGCCCAGCCTGTCTCGATTATGACCAAGAGTGCGCATGTCCTCGATGACGCAGAATTGCTCCACCACATCCACACCCGTTCATTTGCCATGGTAATTGTGACCATCGTGTCGCACATTGCGAGTCTGCAACAACGCCTCGAAGAGCGCTGTGATTCCACCGAAGTGCGCCTCGACACGGTGCGCCAGCTCAAAAAATTAGGTATTCCGGTGGGTGTTGCTATGCAGCCGCTGTTGCCGTATCTCAATGATACCGATTATGCAATTAAAAAACTGCTGGAAATGATTGCTGACGCCGGTGCTGACTTCGTCTATTGGGATTACCTGACAATCAGCAACCAACGCCATCGTAGCCGCCTTGGTGATGCGATGGTGCGCGTGAATCAGTATCGGCCCGCATTTCTACGCGAACTCTATGATAACCGCGAAACGATTGAACCGCGCTACCGGAGTGAGCGCGATCACTACATCGTCGATGTCTGTGATTCCCTGTATTTACCAATCGCACTCCCCTATCAGCGCTTTTTCAAACGCCTGAATCCACGTGACGAGGTCGTTGCCGTCTTGTTGCAGCTCGCCTATCGTGATAGCATGGTGGGGCGCGATATGCTGGCAATGCAAGGCAAGTCGCTGGCAGCACGTGTGATGGCAGGCCAAGTTACTGCGCCGGACTTTTATCGGTACGCCCATTATGATGTGGTGTACCCGCTCTTGGTGCAAGCCAACTATGTAGACGACAATCCGCGTATGGTATAATACGGCAGACAAAGCCATGTGGTGTAGGAACGATGTATGAAGAAGTGGTTTGGGGCGTTGCGCAGAGTGATATGGCTGACGCTGTTAATGGTCGTGGTGGCCTGTTCATCGACGCCAAATTTGCCTGAATCACGCGGGAATTCTCCCGCAGTCCTGTATATAACGCCAGCCCCCACGCTCGATATCAATGCCACCGTGACGGCATATGCCGAAGCAGTGATTCCCACGGGGACGCCATCGGGCATGTACATCATCAAAGCTGGTGATACACTCAGCGGCCTGGCCGAAGAGTTCGAAGTCACCCTTGATTCACTCCTCGAAGCCAATCAACTCAAAGAAGATGCCGTCTTGCAGGTCGGCCAAACATTGATTATCCCGTCATTGGTGGATCGTACGCCGTTACCGGCGCCTACGCTCGGCCCCAACGATGCCGATACACCGACACCTACCATCGCACCATCCGCTACACCAGAGCCAGTTACTCCGCAGCCGACTGCGACCCCATAACCGCACCAACAGACGAGGAATCGCCATGGGAGTTGTCGCTGGGGCAAACATTGTCCTGATTGGTCCACCTGGTGCTGGCAAAAGCACCGTCGCCCACGAACTCAGCCAAATCATGCCGTGTGATGTCATCTCCACGGGTGTACTCTTGCGCGAAGAAATTGCCACAGGCTCGACACTCGGACAGCATATCGCCGCCATGATCAACAACGGTAACCTGGTCAGCGATGATGTCATGCATCAGGTGTTGGGGGCGTTCCTGGCAAGTCGCGATCCGCAACACAACATGGTCCTCGATGGATACCCACGTACCATGTCGCAAGCGGAATATCTCCCTGCGTTCCTGGCACAGTATCACCGTACGCTGACGGGTGTCGCACTCCTCGATGTGGCCGATGATGTGGTGGTCAAACGCCTGAGTGGGCGACGTATGTGTGTGACCGCTACCGAAACGTTCCCTGTGCATGTCGATGATGCGGCTTCGCTCGCCGAATGTCAGGCGCGTGGTGGTACATTGCAGATGCGCGTCGACGATTCCCCGGAGATTGTGCTCCGCCGCGTGCAAATCTACCACGAAACAACTGCACCGCTGATTGCGTTTTTTACGCAGCAGCAACTCCTTTACCGTGTAGATGCGCATGGGAATGCGGCCAGTATTGCGCAGGATGTGTATGCCTTGATTGAACGGATTCACTAGTTTTTTCGGTCAGTAGTTGAGGAGAGCCATTCTATGTCGATTTATCAAGAAAAAGCCGATCAAGCCAGCAAACTGTTGCACGAGTTCGATCTCGACTGCTGGTTGACCTTTGCGCGTGAAACAGTCGTATCACCGGATCCTGGCATCGAACTCGCCATCGGTAGCAATGTGACGTGGCCTTCCGCCTTTATTTTCGCCAAAACTGGCCAACGCATCGCCATTGTGGGCCGCTACGATGTGCCAAGCGTTGACGCATATGGTGTCTTCCCAACGGTCATCAGCTACGATGCCGGCATTTCGGATACATTGATTGCCCAGCTGACTGCCCTCAATCCACGTACCATCGGCCTCAACTATAGCATCGACGACAAGACCAGCGATGGTCTCACCGTTGGGATGTACTTGATGCTGCAAAACATCCTCAAGGGGACACCGTTTGCGGATCGGCTTGTCAGTGCCGGTCCCCTCCTCAGTGCCTTGCGTGCCCGCAAAACAGCTGGCGAAATCGCCCGCATCAAAGCGGCCATTGACACCACCGAAGAGATTGTCAATATGGTGACTGCCCAGATTCAGGTCGGTCGTAGTGAAAAAGACATCGGTGACTTTATCCATGGCGAATTCAAACGCCGCGGTCTGCCTGCAGCCTGGGCCTGGGATGGCTGCCCGATTGTCAATAGCGGCCCCGACTCGGCGGTTGGACATGGGGTGCCTAGCGAACATATCAAAATCGCCCCCGGCCATATCGTCCACATCGACCTGGGCGTACAACAAGACGGCTACTGCTCGGACATCCAACGCCTGTGGTATGTGCGCCGCCCCGGCGAGACCACGTTGCCTGCTGAGATTCAGCGTGCCTTTGACACTGTGCGCCAAGCTATCCGCGAGGGTGCCAAAGCACTCCGTCCCGGCGTCAAAGGCCACGAAGTCGATCAAGTTGCCCGTGACGTGATTGTCGATGCCGGCTATCCTGAGTATATGCACGCCTTTGGGCATGGGCTCGGCAAAGCCTGCCACGATGGTGGCCCGTTGCTCGGTCCACGCTGGGAGCGCTACGGTAATACGCCCGATATGATTGTAGAGGTGGGCAACATCTACACCCTCGAATTGGGTGTGATTACATCAGCTGGCTATGTGGGGCTCGAAGAGGATGTGCTGGTCACCGAAAACGGCGTCGTCTTTTTGTCCAACGAACAAACCGAAATGCGCATGATCTAATCAAACGGTTCGAAAAAACGCAGGTACGGCAGTTGCCGTACCTGCGTTTTTTGTAGAGATAATGTATAACATTCATGCGGAATTTGTGCGATATAGCGCATATGAATGCCAAAATCAGCGTGCTATACTCTGGGGTGTACCGACTCTGCACTACATATGCATCGCCATTCGCATCTTTTTACTCATATGAGTAGTGCCTAGTACTCACTACGGAGGTTACGATGGAGTCACTGAAACGAGTGCTGGCTGGGATGCTCAAGACGTTGCGGTTGGCGTTGCCCAAAATCGGTGCAGGCTGGATGTTCGCCTTGTTGACCAGCCATTTCAATCGCGTTTCGATTGTCGAATTGGGTGTAGCCGCAGTAGTAATTACCATTATGATTGGCATGCACCACTTTTTATCACCCTTCCAGGTGATATTTGGGCGTATGGCCGATCGCTATCCCATCCTCGGCTATCGGCGTACCCCCTATTTCATTATCGGCAGCATGGTTGCTAGTCTCACATTTGTGCTGTTGCCCGACGTCGCTGCTGCCATGGGGCAGGGGCAGACATGGGCGTTTGTGGCCGGATTCGGCTTGCTTTTGGTGTTTGGTGTGGCAATTGCGGCAACCGGTGATTCACACCACGCCTTGATAGCCGAAGTCACGGAAGAAAAGAGCCGTGGGGCAGTGGTGGCTGTGGTCTGGACATTCACGATTATCAGTGCCATTGCAGCGGCTATTTTCATCAAAGTGACGTCGAGTGAGCAATTCCAATTCAGCGAAATGCAGTCGCTCTACCGCATGACGCCATTGGTTGTGGCAGCCGCGATTTTGCCGTTGCTCGGTGTCGAAAAACGTCGTACCGCTGCAGAATTGACCACATTGGCTGCCACGTCGGCCGTTGCACATGTATCACCATTTCAGGCCCTCGGCGTCGCATACAATTTGTTGCGTACCAACGCCCAGGTCCGGGCCTTTTTCGGCTTCGTCTTTTTCTCGATTGTGGGCATATTTCTGCAGGATGCCATTCTGGAAGTCTTTGGTGCCGAAGTGTTTGGCATGACCATCAAACAGACGTCTATGTTTAGTTCGACCTGGGGTGGTGGTGTGCTCGGTGGTATGCTCGTGATGGGGATTTTGAGTAGCGTGATGCGCATCTCCAAAAAGACCATCGGGCTCGTTGGGGGGCTTGGGACAGCCTTTGGGCTCGGGTTACTCACCCTCACCGCACTCACGGGCATGCAGAGTTTGTTGATGCCCGCACTGGTTATCATGGGACTGTTCACCGGGTTCTACAACGTGGGTGCCTTGGCGATGATGATGGATATGACCGTCGAGGGCTCGACCGGCCTCTACATGGGCATGTGGGGCATGGCGCAGGCCTTTGGCATGGGTATGTCGTCATTTGCGAGCGGCACGCTCAAGACGCTCCTAATCGAATCAGGCTTCCTTTCACCCGCAATTGGATATACGACCATTTTTGGACTCGAAGTGGTGTTGATGGTAGTGGGTGTGGCGGTGTTGCGTAGTGTCGACATCCAGCAGTTCCGCACCTTGTCAACAGCCGACTTAACCCTCGCTATGGAGCAAAGCGCCAGCGCCTAAAGGGGAGTCACACGATGGCCAAATTTGATTTCCAACAGGTCGCATCACACTACGATAATCTGCATCTGCATACGCCCGCTGTCTCACAGGCAGTCGGGCGTGCGCTGGTGGGACTCGTGGGTACCGGGCAACGCTTCCTCGAAATCGGCATCGGCACGGGGCGCATCGCCCAGCCGGTGGTAATGGCGGGGGGCGACGTGGTGGGCATCGACATTTCCACGGGCATGCTACAGGTGGCACAGTCACGCCAGCTAGCACAACTCGCCGTGGCCGACATGATGGCATTGCCCTTTGCAGATGCCAGCTTTGATG